>CAZSMH010000041.1:8470-16532 GCA_964607965.1 uncultured Christensenellaceae bacterium | reverse complement strand
CTTACCTTTATTAAGAATTCTCTTTCTGTGACAGATAATCCTGCCCTGCACACCGAGATAAACATCGGCGCAGCGTTAAAAAAACGCCTGAAGAGGCGTTTTTTCTCTGTTTTATTCGCCGTATCCGTCCGGATGGCTTTGATGCCAGTTCCAAGCGCTGGCAATTATATCTTCTATTTCTGTATAGCGCGGTTTCCATCCCAGCACTTGCTCCGCGTTTTTATTGGATGCTATAAGGGTTGACGGATCGCCCGCCCTTCGCGGCTCTGTTCGCGCAACAATATCTCGTCCGGAAACTTTGCGCGCGGCTTCTATAATCTCCTTTACAGAAAAACCGCTGCCGTTTCCCAGATTGAATATACCGCTTTTGCCGCCTCCTGCAAGGTGCTCATATGCCAGCAGATGCGCCTGCACCAGATCCCTCACGTCTATATAATCGCGTATGCATGTACCGTCGCGCGTTTTGTAATCATCGCCGAATATTCCAATATAGTCCCTTTTGCCGAGCGCAGCTTGAAGCACAATAGGTATGAGATGAGACTCCGGCCTGTGGTCTTCGCCTATTTCGGCAATATTATCCGCTCCGGCCGCATTGAAATACCTAAGCGCCGTGTATTTTATGCCGTAGGCCGCATCACACCATTTTAACAGCTTTTCTATGGCAAGCTTAGTGTCTCCGTAAGGGTTAGTCGGCTCCGTTCTGTCCGTTTCTTCTATAGGCTGTTTTTCCGGCTCTCCATATACCGCGGCCGTGGATGAAAAAACTATTTTTTTAACCCCGTGCGTGCGCATAACATCCAGCATTACCTGTGCGCCGTTTAAGTTGTTCATATAGTATTTTAGCGGTTCTTTGCAACTTTCGCCGACAAGCGAGCAGGCGGCAAAATCGATTACGCCGTCTATGTGCGATTGCGCAAATATATTATTAAGAAATACTGCGTCGCGGACATCGCCCACATAAAGCTTCCCGCACTTAACCGCCTCTTTATGGCCTGTACTTAAGTCGTCAGCGACAACAACATCATAACCAGCTCTTTCAAGGGCTGCGGCCATATGGCTGCCTATATAACCGGCGCCGCCGGCAACAAGTATTGTTTTCATGGTTTGCCTCCTGTATATTTTTCATACGCCGATCTTAGTTCCGTTGCCTTTTCTTCGGGGCAGCTGGGGTTGCAGTATGCGCCGGCTCCCATTTCTGACGACGCAAAGAACTGCTGCACCGTGCCGGAACGCATCGGCGGTATAAATTCTATATGAAAATGGAACGAATCTATTAAACCGGGCATATTTACGGGCGCGTTATGCATGCACATCATATACGGCAGCCGCGTGTCAAACAAACTATCGTACATTCCTGCAACAGCCCTTACCGTTTCCCCCAGCGATTCTATTTCCCTATGCTCCATAGCCGAAAGGTCTGGTATGTGGCGGTTTGATACAACATACGTGCCGTAGACTACATGCGAAAAGAATGGTACATATACGGTAAAGTGCTCATTGCGGAAAATAATCCGTCTTCCGTCCTCAATCTCAGCTTTTTGCAGCTCGCAAAAAAGGCATGAGCCGTTTTGTTCCATATACTGATTTTGGGCATTAACCCTCTGCTCAATTCTCTTTGGCAGAAACGAATATCCGTATGCCTGGCCGTGCGGATGCGGCATTGTTACTCCAACAGGCTCCCCCCTGTTTTCAAATATGTATACATATTTTATTTTTGGATCCGCTCTAAAGTCATTGTATACCTCTCGCCACATCTGCGCCAGCTTATGAACGTGATTTTTGCCGAGTTGTGATAAACTGGCATGATGGTCGGGCGAATACAGCAGCACTTCGCAAATACCGTACGAAGGCGAGACACTAAAAAGCTCGTTGGTGTCCACCGCGTCAGGCTCCGGCGGATTTTGCATAAGTGCAGGAAAATCATTAGGATAACGATAAACATCGTAATGCTTGGGCACCCTGCCGCTGTCCGTACAGAAAGGGCACCACCCTTTGGGCATCAAAGGACGGGCCTGACGGTGGCTTGCAACCATCACCCACTCTTTTAATAAAGCGTTCCATCTTAACTCAGCCATTATATTCCTCCAAAACATACGCGCCTTCCGGCCGTACCGACAGCATATGGCAGCATCCTTTTTTAAATGTGCTCTCCATAACTTTTATGTACTCGCTTGTCGCCTCGTTTGGAACAAGCGCGAGTATCGTTCCCGCGAAACCGCCTCCGTGTATTCTCCATGCCCCCTTGCCGTCAAGAACCTTTTCGCTTACCGACAGCGCCAATGAAACGCTGCGCTCGGCAATATTGCCGGAAGGATAACAGTTTTGCAGGTTTACCTCGGATGAGCGGCCGGAACTTATCATAAGTTTTTTAAACGTTTCTATGTCGCCTTTTTTTAGCGCTTTTACCTGTTTTGCCACTCTATCATTTTCTTCGAAAAAATGCATTGCCCGCAAAACCGCTCGGTCTGAAACGTTACGGCGCAATGCGCTGATATTATCATACATAAGACTGCTGTCAACTTCCCGCAGCACCTGTTTTAAAAAGTAAGCCGCAACACTTTTCATCTCTTTTGGAATTGCCGCGTACTCACCGCTTAGATTCGCGTGGCTTCCCCCCGCATCGGTTATTACTAGTGTATGTTTCGCTTGGCTGAAGTTATAGTCCACTTTTTCAACTGTTGGTGCAGATGGAATCTTAAAGTCGACCGAAATTATACCGCCCACCGATGATGCGGTCTGGTCCATAAGTCCGCATGGCTTTTGAAAATAATTATTTTCTGCGTACTGACCTATCTGCGCAATTTTAATCTTATCAACGGCGCCGTTGTTATACAGGCGGTTAAAAATAGTGCCCAGCAGCACTTCATATGCCGCAGAAGACGACAGCCCGGAGCCCGTCGGAACGTTTGATGTAATATATGCGTCAAATCCTCCTGTCGAAAAACCTTGATCTGCAAAGCCCGCAGCGGTTCCGCGCACAAGAGCATTTGATGTGTTTATCTCTTTCTGTTTCTTTTTTGTATCACTGACATCTATTGTTAGCGGCTTAAAACCTTCCGAGTGTATGTGTATTATTCCGTCACTCCTCTTGGAAACCACCGCAATTATGTCCATCGTTACCGCAGCCGCAAGAACACGGCCGTGCTGATGGTCGGTATGGTTTCCGCCAAGCTCTGTCCGCCCGGGTGCACTTACCAGACATACTTCCCTGTCAGTTTTGAAAATTTGCTCAAAGTTCTCAAGCGCTTTTATATAACGATTTTTCTGTGCTTCTATATCCTTTTGGTATAAGTAAGCAAACTTAGAATCCTGCATTCCGCTTCTTATATCACCTATCCAGTCCGAAAGTTTCATCCGTAAACTCCTTAAGTTTTATGACATCATCATAATAATACAGAAAATGCATACAGGACAATTGAAGAATACGCCCCATACATGGATATTTGTTGCTTTTGCTTATTACATGCAATATACTATATTTAAGTCTTATTATAATATATGGACTTAATTACTATGAATAAACAAATTAATTATAAACGTTCATACAAAACTCAACGGCGTCTTGCCTCTTTATTTGTGCTTAATGTAGGTTCTCAAAAATGCGAGAGCAGCCACTGCTGGGGACCTGGCATTAGGGACCATTTTCTTATACATCATGTAATATCGGGCGCCGGAACATATAATATATCCGGCAAAGTATACCGTATAAATGCCGGCGACACTTTCATTGCGTATCCCGGCATAACGATAACATATATTGCCGATGAGTATAATCCCTGGGAATACCTTTGGGTGGGCTTTAATGGAAACGATGCAAGCCTTTTACTCGAACAGACAGATTTCTCGCCTGATTCTCCGGTAATATCTGCCGGCAACCGTACTATTATAAAAAAACTGCTTCTTGATATTTACCGCTGCCACGGAAACCGCGTTTTTGAATCCGTCAGTATGACAGGCAGCTTGTATTTGTTTTTATCTTATTTAATAAAAATGGCTGAACCGCGCAGCTTTTACAAAATGCACTCAAGCGAATATATCAGTCGTGCTTGCGAATATATGTCAGATAACTTCTCACGCCCCATCAGTGTGGAAGATATCGCCCATTACGCGGGCGTCAGCCGAAGCTGGCTTTTCCGCAGCTTTAAACAGCATTTTTTATGCTCCCCGGTAACTTATCTTTCAAAGCACCGTATCGAGCGGGCATGCATATTGCTGCAAAACTCGTCTCTCAATGTAAAAGAAATTTCCTGTTCCGTTGGTTTTGACGATCCGTATTATTTTTCAAGAGTTTTTAAAAAGATTACAGGCTTTCCGCCAAGAGAATACGCCAAGATTCACCGGAAACATACTGACTGATAAGAGCTGCAGAAAATTTCTTTTCGTATTTGTTACAAAAGTATTGCGAAATGATAGAGTATTCTATATAATAATGCTATACTACAGGGACAAACAGTCTGCTGGTTTTTACAAATAACTTTTACCGTTTAAGTAACAGGAGAATTTATGGCCGAGCGTTATAAAAAAATGATAACAAACATATCCGGTTTTTTTAAACGGTTAGTCTCCTTAATTCCGTTTCGCAAAACGCAGACTCCCTCGATGCGTGCAAGCCGTATTCGCAAGCGTACTTTAAGAATCAAAAACAAGCAGCGTGTTATTATAGTAGCATCAGGTATAGCCGCCGCGGCTCTGTTAATTGTTATTCTTATTGTTTCGCTTTCCGGCGATAACCTTAAGATTGCTTCCGCAAATGCACCCTTGCCGGAACACGACCCCGCGCCATTGCCTTCGATGTCTCCCATACCAACTGTTATCAGCTTTTCGGTTGCAATGCCTGTGCATACATCTGTTTCTCTTTCAAAAGGCATGACGACCTCCGTAATAGCCGATGTTCAGACACGGCTTATGGAGCTTGAATATATGGACAACGACGAGGCAGACGGTATATTCGGCCGTATTACAGAAGAAGCCGTAAACCTTTTTAAAAACCAGCACGGTCTTACGGTAGACGGTATTGTTGACCAGCAAATGTATGATATGCTTTTTTCATCAGATGCTCAGTATTATACCATAACGATAGGCGCAAACAACACCGATGTAGAAGAGCTGCAGCAGAGGCTTGTTGAGCTTGATTATATACAAAAGGCTGACGGCAGTTTCGGTAAAGAGACCGAGAAAGCCGTTAAAAGGTTTCAGGAGCGCAACAAGCTAACCTCCGACGGTAAAGTGGGCAGAAAAACGCGTGAAATGCTCTATTCAGAAGACGCGGTGGCTAATGTGTTCTCTTCCGGCGATAAGAGCGATGAGATAAAAAAATTTCAGAAACGTTTAATCACGCTTGGATATCTTTCAGGCACACCAGACGGAAACTTCGGTTCAAAAACCAAGGAAGCCGTTAAAAGGTTTCAGGAGACAAACGGCTTGTTTGCGGACGGCCATATAGGGCCGCAGACAAAGGATGCTATTAATTCCGCAAAAGCGCAAAGCAGCTCGCTTTCAATAGGCGCAAGAAGCAACCAAGTTAAGCAGATACAGACAAGACTTAAAGAACTTGGGTATATGAAATCCGTCACGGGATATTTTGGTTCCGAAACAGATACGGCGGTGCGCAGCTTTCAGCATAACAACCATCTTAGTGTTGACGGCAAAGTTGGCAAGAAGACTCGTGAGAAGCTTGATTCCGACAGTGCCAAAAAATTCGAAGGCGTTGTTAAAACAGGCGCTAACATAGATTCGTTCATTTCTGTTGCAGAAAACAAGCTTGGCTCCAAATATGTGCGCGGCGCGAAAGGACCAAGTAAATTTGACTGCTCCGGTTTTGTATACTGGTGTTTGAAAGAGATTGGCGTAAAACAAGGATACCTTACATCTTCGGGATGGGCTTCCTGCAAAAAGTATACCCGTATTACACGCATGAGTGACTTAAAACGCGGTGATATTCTCGCGGTCTCCGGTCATGTGGCTATAGTAGCCGGAAACGGATATATAATTGACGCTTCATCAAGCAACGGCAAAGTGGTAAAACGAAAATACACTGGCAGCTGGTGGTCGAGAAACTTTAAATGCGGCATACGCATATTCTGATGCAATAAGATTTATGTTTCCTGCTCTTCGGACGTGTCTACATCATTCGCGTCCGTTGTTTCGTCATTTTCATTTTCTAATGTATGGCTGCGGGTCATAACGGTTACGCTGTCGTCAGCGGACAAACAATGGAGAGTGTTCTCATCAAGAATAACATACACTGTCTCCATACCTCCTGCACTTAACGTCAGTATATTCGTCGACACGCTGTATTTACCCTGACCTAAAACCTGCCCGTCTATGTCGTATACCAAATACACACCGTCTTTTAATATCTCTACATAGAAATCCGTATCCAGCTGCGAAAATTCAGATTCGTTTAAAGGGTTGCCGTCCGGCGCAATTACGCCTGTTACGTTCCATCTGCCGGTAAAATCCGTGTTAGAAAAATCGGGCGGCGGCGTAGGAGACGGCGTAGATATTGTCTGTTCGGGAGACGGCACAGGCGGTATTGTTTGTTCGGTTTTATTTTCTTCCGGCAAACCGCATGCAGCAAAAATCACCGTAAATAATATCAATATAATTGAAAATAAGTATTTCATATAAAAACCTCTTTAAAAAGCTTTATGCAAAAAGCAGCATGCAAGTTTATGATATCGCTGGATTCATACTGTGTCAAGCCGAACAACATGCTGCGTATTTTGCCAAAAATTTTATCTATCAGCAATAGCTATTTGTTTATTAAGTCTTGTGCAAAGCATATTGTTTTTTTCTTTGTATTTTATACCATTCATTATATAATAAAAGCAGATAATATGTTTAAATCTTAATTTAGGCAAAGCATTTAAGAGGAGATAAAAATATGCAATCACTTAACTATTGTATTAATGAGTATAAAGCACAGCTTACCAAAGGGCATATCCAGAAAGCTTATAAAGGAATAATGACGTTCATGTCGGCATTAAGCTCATATTTGAAAAACAATTATACTGATTATACCGTAAGTGGCTTGTATTTCGGATATATGGATATGACGTATTTCGCCTTTACTCCTCCAAAGCTGAAGAATAAAAAATTGAAAGTAGCAATCGTTTACCTGCATGAGCAGGGCAGATTCGAGATCTGGCTGGGAGGCGCAAACAGGACAATTCAGGCCGAGTATATAAAGCTATTAGGACAAAAGGATTTAGGAGAACTTAAACTGTCAAAAGCTTACCCCGGGGTTGATTCTATCATCGAATCTATACTTGAACAGCAGCCGGATTTTGATTGTCCCAACAAGCTTATAAGCCAAATAGAAAGCAACACAAACAAATTCATTAATGACGTTATATGCATTCTTGATAAATAAGACGGAGAAGCTGATATGGAAATAAGAAAATACCACAAAGACCGCGATGAGGAAAAACTGATAAATTTGTTAAAGGAAGAAGGTGGCGAATGGTCGTGTTACTTTGATGATAATGTAATAGAGAATTATAAAGAGTCTTTGGAAAAATCAATTACTTACGTTGCATACCAGGACGGTGTATTATGCGGATACTCGCGTTCTGTTGACGATTACGGGTTTTATATATATGTATGTGATTTGCTGGTTAATAAAAAATACAGGGGAAATAATATAGGACGCAGATTGATGGAGTGTATCTATTTAGACTTCCCGGGGCGCACAGTGTATGTTATGTCCGATGTTGACGGATATTACGGCAAGTTAGGATACCGAAGGGAAGGATCAATTTTCGAAGTGACATACAATAAGGGCTGATTATATGTCGCAGTGCAGCGTTATCCGATAAACGGCAATTAAAACAAAGTTTTTGGTCCACTATGCATTTTTTTTATGCCATATAGCTGGTGACAAAAGCAGCAATATAGGGTATATTTCTAGCCGTCCAATAAGCATGTTAAGCATAAGCACGATTTTGCTTAACAGCGAAAATGACCCGAAATTACCTACCGGCGAAACTAAACCAAGCCCCGGTCCTATATTGTTAATACATGCTATAACGGACGAAGCCGAGGTTGCCATATTATAGCC
>CAZSMH010000041.1:0-8370 GCA_964607965.1 uncultured Christensenellaceae bacterium | reverse complement strand
GAATAGCGCAGGCTTTCGCCAAAACTGTCGTATACCGTACCTAAAGTATTAAGAGCAATAACAATCATTGAAACGGCCAATATGCAGATATAAACACGCATCTCCTCATGTGCAAAAAAACTTTTGAATTTTTTAGCCAGCAGCAGAAAAAATGCACTGAAGTTTATACCGAAAAGTATCATAAATACAGTGATGACTGTTTCAATGTATACGCTGTCGTAAGCTGCTATTGAAGCATTTTTAATTGAAAATCCGCCGGTGCCGGCAGTTCCGAAAGTATGCACGATGCTGTCGTAAACCGGCATTCCGCCAAAGAGCAGAAACGCTATCTCCAGCAGAGTAATGCCTATGTATATCTTATATAGTATCTTGGCTGTTTGGCGGGCTTTCGGAACCAGCTTTTCTGTAGTTGGTCCGGGGCTTTCCGCGCGCATCAGGTGTAAAGGGTCCGCACCCGACATGGGCAAAATAGCCATAACAAACATAAGAACGCCCATGCCGCCTATCCAGTGGGTAAAACTGCGCCAGAACAGCATGCCTTTATCGAGCGCTTCGACATTGGAAAGTATGCTTCCTCCGGTGGTAGTAAAGCCGGAGATAGACTCGAAAAGGCTGTCTAAAAAAGACGGTATCGCACCGCTGATAACAAACGGCAGCGCACCGAATAAAGATATAATAACCCATGATAAAGATACTGTGATAATACCCTCTTTGGCATAAAAAGACCTGTTTTTAGGCTTTTTGTAAGTAAGAGCGAAACTTAATAGCAGCATGAATACGATAATGCCTGCAAATACCAATGCGGATTTATATTCCTTGTAAATAATTGAAACCAAAAGTGAAAGCGCCATGAATAACGCTTCAAATCTAATGACTTGTCCGCATAAGTTTTTAATCATATAAAAATTCATAATATAAATCCTTATTTGTCGAATACTTCATTTAAGTCCTCAAGCTGTTTTGTGGTCGTGACTACAATAACGGTATCGCCTTCAAGAAAAAAATCTTTGCCCTTGGGGATTATTACGTTGCCGTCACGAACAATCGTAGTTATAAGTATGTTTTTTTTGAAAGGCATCTGGAACAGAGGAATTCCAAGATACTTTGTGGACGATGTCGCTACAAACTCAACCACCTCGGCCATATCGCCCATTATCCTGTAAAGCGTTTTTATTCGGCTGCCTTTAAGGTTCTGCATTCCCCGCACATATCGAACTATATGATTGGCTGTTATAAACTTGGGACTAATAACGCGGTCTATACCCGCTTGCCTTATTACATCCGCATACTCAAGCCTGTTGATTTTCGTAATTACTTTAGGGACTTTCTTATAAGCTGCATACATAGACATTATAAGGTTTTCCTCATCAACGTCAGTTATTGCTATGAATGCGTCAACATTTGTTATTCCCTCGGAATCCAGAAGCTGTTTTTCTGTGCCGTCTCCATTAATAACAAGCGCCTGCGGTAAATACTCACACAATTCTTCGCATTTGCTTTTTTTCTTTTCAATTATTTTAACTCTGATACCATAGTCGGAGAGTATATTGCTCAAGTAATGGGTAATCAGCCCGCCTCCAACAATCATTATCAATTTTGCCCTTTTTTCATTGTAGCCAATGGCCTTAAGATGCGCATCTATGCTCTCATAATCCCCCGCGATATGTATATGGTCGCCTGATTTTATAATAAAATCGCCGTTCGGTATATAAATATGCGAATCACGATACACAGCACATATAAGTATATTTGAAGAGTAGATTTCCTGAATCTTAGAAATTGACAGGCCCGCCATGGGGTTATCTGCATCGACTTTAAACTCTATAAGATATACCCGATCGTCGGCAAAAATACCTATATTTATAGCGGAGGGAAAGTTAATCAGATGGGATATCTCCATTGCCGTTGCAAGCTCGGGATTTACTATCATGCTCAATCCCATCTCATCTTCCATCATCGCCAGCTGCTCGCTGTATTCGGGGTTCCTTATTCTTGCAATCGTTTTTTTGACACCGAGTTTTTTGCCTATAAGACAGCATATCATATTAACTTCATCGGATGATGTTGCCGCTATAAGCAAGTCCGCTTTATTAACCTGTGCCTTTAAGAGCACGGAACTGCTTGCACCGTTTCCTCTTATTGTAATAACATCCAATGATTCTATTGTTTTTTGGAGAACTTCATCTCTGTTATCAATAATTGTGACATCGTGGCCTTCTTTTGATAAATGTTCGGAAAGGGTAAAGCCCACCTTACCGTCTCCAACAATGATGATTTTCATTATATCCCTTTTTAAGCCTCCGTATATTCGAATTCGGGTACTATTGTGTTTTATTATTATATAATACCATAAGTATTAAGTGAATACCCAAAAGCTAATAATTATAATAAGAAAAAACTAATGTTCGTTGCTTTTTGCATACAGTTTTTTAATACAGAACTTAAGCTGCAAACGTATCCCGGGCATTAACAAATAGCTTAATGCTATGCATTATATCCCTTGAATGGTTCCAAGTATGTACGTATAATATTTTGTTAGTTTCAGGAAAACAAGGCCGTAACACATATCCGCCATAAAAACACCCTTATATCTAATGTTAGTTAGAATTTTTACAGTTTTAAATTATTCATGTCAACAGTAAAGTGTGTACTATATAAAAAACCGCTGCTTATAGATTTATACAGCGGTTTTTTATTAACTGGTACCTCCTAGGGGATTCGAACCCCTGATACTGCCGTGAGAGGGCGGCGTCCTAACCGCTAGACTAAGGAGGCATATCGCGGAGTTTATTTTAGCAGATAAGCGGAAAATAGGCAACCCCCATTTTTTTAACGCTGTTTCGCTGAATTTAACTGCAGTTTGTATCAGTTGACTTTCAGCAGATGTTCCAGTTTCTGTTTTGCATTAACTACAGAAAGGTTTAACGACTGCCATCCTGTATTTCGCCGTTTTAACAAGTCAAGCCTTTGTGATGCAATATCCCGCATGCTTTCATCAAATATATCATTGTGCTTTTCAAGAAAATCGCACACCACTATAACGGAATCAGCGGAAAGCGACAGCAGATACTTCGCATCTATATCTCCGGTCTGTTCATAACGGTCAATGTTAGCCCTTGCTACAAACCGTTCAGGGTTTATATAAGCTACGGATACAAAATATACAACCGCAGCCGCAGCAAACAGTCTTACGGCTTTAACTTTATCTGACAGTATGCGTGCCAGCATTATTATGTTCAATACTAAAAGCAGCAGCATAAATGAGTGAGACAAAAACCGCAGTATGCTGTGCCCGAAGGAATCCACATATATTTGCATTCTAAGGTGCGATGACGCCATAATAATAAAGTTAAACAGAACAAGCAGCAGATATAAAATTTTGTTATATTTATAATGTCGCTCGTTCTTTTGCTTTGTAAATTTAAGCGCCAGAGAAATAATAATAAAATTAAGACAAGTAATAAAGATAAGTTCGCCGAATCCTTTTACTGCGTACGCCGAGCTGGTAAGCCCAAGGACAGAAACTAATGTCTCTTTAGGTATAAAGAAGTAACGGAATTGTATTATTGCAAAAAGCAGATACAGTGTCAAAAGCATAGTAAGCGCAACGCCGGTAGTAACGTTCATTACAGGCCTTTTGGTTATTCTTACAGCTCCCCTGTTTCCCGTATATTCTTTGCTTTCCGCCATAGATGCAGGAGCCGCTATTGCGGACGCACCCAAAATAAACAGAAATAAGTACAAAAACACGTCTTCCAGCGAAAACCTTTGTAAAAAATCGTTAAATATGTTGGCCATATTTTCATCCGCATAAGAAAGAACCGGCAGAGAAATTAAGATGAGAACCGCTCCAATAAGAATACCAATAAAAACGCCGGATTTCTTTCTGCCTTTAAAAATAAACTCTAAGGCTCCCGCAACAAAACTGTGTATTGAAAACAATACGCGGTTTATTGCACCGTAGATGATGTCAATAACAAACCCGCCTTCGTCAAAACTGTGAACCGCATTGTCTGACAAAACAATATACTGTATAAAAATTATAAACAGCATTACAGGAAGCCCAAGGAATCTTATCCCGGTATCGGAAACAAAGAATAATGTGCCTATACAAAGCACCGGCACAGTTGCAAGGTATACCAAGCTTTGCTGTTTAAATGACTGTTTTAGAAGTACTTTTTTGTTGTATGCTGCAAATGAGTATATGAGCAAAACGAGCAATGAAACATTAAGTCCTATCTCTTGCCTGCAAAACAATAAGGAGAATAATATGCCGAAAACTGCCGAGGATATCAACAATTTTAAAGGCATTTTCCATAGGCGTTTATTTTCAGTTAAATTGCCGGGTACTCCGTTATTCAAGTATTCCGGACCGTCCATACTTTCACCTCCATGTATTATTTTTGATAAATAATAACACTCTGATAATATGGATATTAACACCATATATTTTGTTTGTCAATTATTTATTTTTGTTATTCGATAACTATTATTCGATATTTGAGTATTTTGTTAAAATAAAAAAGCGCCCGTTTAAAGGCGCCTTTGTCTGATACTATATTTTCGAGAATACGCGTTTGAATGCCTCAACGGCGGTATCAATCTGTTCTTTTGTGTGCGTCGCCGTATAGCTTGTCCGCAGCATGCATTCTCCCTCTGGTGCGGCGGGAGGAATAACCGGATTAACATATACGCCTTCTTCAAACAGCATTTTTGTTATTATAAATGTCCTGTTCATGTCGTATGTCATTACTGGAATAACGGCTGTTTCTCCGTCAATTGTTGGTATACCGGCTGCTTTAAGCTTTGAACGCATATAATTGGAGATTTCAATAAGTGCTTTTTGGCGCTCAGGTTCTTTTTTTAATATACGGACTGATTCAAGAGCGGCCGCGGCGTTTGAAGGCGGCAGAGAAGCGCTGAATATAAAAGGTCTTGAGCGATGCTTAACATAGTCTATTACCGGCTCTTCTGCGGCTATGCATCCGCCGAGAGACGCCAGTGACTTTGAAAACGTCGTCATTATAATATCGACTTCTTTTTCCAGTCCAAAGTGGGATGCGGTGCCTCTTCCGCAATCGCCTATCATGCCGACCCCGTGAGCATCGTCCACTAATATACGGGCTTTATACTTTTTGGCAAGCTCAACTATTTTTGGAAGCTTGGCAATATCGCCGCTCATGCTGAACACACCGTCTGTTATAATAAGCTTGCCTGCATCTTCGGGCAGGCGGTTTAAGCGTTCTTCAAGGCTGTCCATATTGCTGTGTTCGTAACGCAGTACGTTTTTAGCGAAGCTTAGTCTGCAGGCGTCAATAATGCTCGCATGGTTCTCCGCATCATTTATTATATAATCATGGCGGCCTACTACTGCGGATATTGCGCCAAGATTTGTCTGAAACCCTGTACTGAATGTAAGCGCGGCATCTTTATGAAAAAAATCTGCAAGCTCCGCTTCCAGCTGTTCATGAAGCACAAGCGTTCCGTTCAAAAAACGGGATCCTGAGCATCCGGTACCGTATTTTTCAAGCGCTTCTCGTGCAGCATTGATTGTCCGTGGATCGCTGGTTAAACCCATATAGTTATTGGAACCAATCATTATTATACGTCTGCCGTCCATTACGACTTCGGTATCCTGTGCGGTAGCAAGCGCATGAAAATAAGGATATAAGCCTGACGCAATAGCCTCCTTAGCTTCGGTGTAGTTGTAGCACTTATTAAAAAGATCCATCATATTCTCCTTGCAGTTTTTCATTGTCATAATGAGTATACAGATATTTAAGCCATCTAACAAGTTTTTATTTGCTAGAAATAACTATCTTTGCACAAAACATATCAAACACTCCCCTGCCATAAAATCTGATATGCCGGGAGGGAAAACAATAATTGCGCATTTATACTAACTTTAAACGAATATCGGCGGTGAAAATACCCCCGCCGACAAACTATTTAAGCTTTGTACCGCATTCGCCGCAGAATTTAACGCTTATATCGTTTTCTGCGCCGCAGGTAGGGCAAACATTAAGGGCAAGATTAGCTCCGCAGTTGGTGCAGAACTTTGCCTGACCGGCTGGCTTACCGCATTCCGGGCAAAATGTTGTTTTCTGCTCTATGTCTCCTTTGAATACCTGCGTCTGCTCCGCTTTGTCCCATATGTCTCTCTTCATTTTATCTGCGCGTGCAGCCGCTATCTCCACGTTTACGCGCGGCGCGCATTCGGCGCAAAGACCGACTTCATCATTATTGCAGCTCTCGCATACCCATTTATGGCACTTATGGCAGCGGCTAAAATGCTGTTTTGCCTCATTCTGCGCAAGCGCAAAAGTTTTTTCATGCTCTTTGTGCCATTCCGGTGACATACCCTGAAAACGTTCGGATAGGATGCTCTCGGCGTCATATGATGCATAGCCGATTCTGCCTACCACTCCGCCGAACATGCTTGCCGCCGTTCCTATTCCCCGGGTTAAACCGCGCAGCAGATTACCTTTTTTAAATGTTGCAGATTCAATAAAAGATGAACGAAAGCCATCCTGACATACATCACAGAAAAACGTAAACTGAAACCCTGCGTCTGTGCTGTTATCCTCATAATTTCGTGTAAATGCCTGCATCATTGTTTTATTTCCTCCCTTTGTGTTTTATCTTTTTACCGCACTCGGTGCATTTTTGGTTCTCAAAAAACTGCTGCGACCTGCAAAGCTTGTTTTCACACTGTACAGTCAGCGGTGCGTGGCAATTGTCGCATTTATCGCTGACATATGTCTTCTGGGCGCAGAAAGGGCAGGCAATATATAAACTGCGCCCGCATGAAGGGCACCTTTGCCATTCGCGTTTAATCTGCGCCATGCAGCTTGGGCATGCATCATAAAATGGGCTTACGCGCCCGCAAATGGGACAGAAACGGTTGTCGTAGCCGATAAGTTCGCCGCAGCCGATACACTGTTTGTTATATCCCGCCATACCAATCCTCCGTTTATTCTTATTGTTATGTTAATCAATATATTTGCCAATAGCCTTTTCCCATGTGTCAAAACTGCTGTGTACAGCCCTGCCCAAATACTGTGCCCGTAGCTTTACGAGCGCAGGACAACGCATGATCGCATAGAGGTAGTTCTCATATTTTTCATTATTCAATGCGTTTTCGCTTAAATAAATAGGCTCTCGTCTAAAATTTACGGCCAACATACTTTCGTTAAACAAGGGCAGAAATCGTTTAAAATCCATATCCATTTTAAACACATAAGTTGCCGCTGATGCGCCAAGGCTTTCCATTATCACTCGGTTTTTACCTTCGACCGGAGCTAGTAGCACAAGATTATCACCCGTTAGGTCTCCCATAAGTCCGCGTTTTATGCCGACCGCCATATCGTTTGTTACCGATTTTATATATGAATACTCCAAAGCTATAGAAGAAGACATAATATATTTATCAAGAGCACCTGTAAATGAAGGCGATACTTTATTTAAATCTTCGACTCGAGTAACCAACCCTTCCATCATAAGCCGCGCCAATTCTTCGGAAACAGGAACGATTTCACTTAGCTGTTTAACTGTTTGTCTTATAAGCGCTGAAAATCTGTTTTCATATTCAAGTAAAAACTTATCGCTAAGGCGTCCCATCTTTGCAATAGTATAGGTTCTGCCTATCCTGTCCGTTATCATTAAACGGTAGGGCTGCATATCGGCCGATGCTATAAAACAAAATGGTATGCGCACCAGCGCGTGCGCATCGGGAATCACTACCAGCGCAGTTTCGCATATGCGGAATAATGCCGGTTCCTCTTCTCCGCCAGGAGAGATATATTGTCCTTTTGCTTCGAAATATATCCTTTCTTTCATTAGCGACTGAACAAAGAAAACCTCGTTGCAGGCTCGTATAAAACGCTTGGCAAAATCCTCGAATAGGTGTCCCAGCATAGAGAGAATTATCGTCTGTCCATGCATCAGTACATTTATTTTATATTGCACCGCCGAAACAGATATAATATCGCAAAGCTTAATTGTTAAAGAGAATGATTCCGCTGAAAATTCCAGCATTTCATCATAAAGAGTTGCCGTAGTTTTCTGATAGGTGCAGCCTTTATATTCCAATGTAAGTGAAGCACATATAAGCGGTTTCGATGGAGGGCTTTCAGTTTCCTCCGATACATTTTCGGCATTTATATCTTTTTTATCCAAACCTAACTCTCCGTATTGTTTTCTAAAATCATTATAACAGTATATATTGCGCAGTTCAATAAACAAGCAACCCAAATATAACAAAATAATAGAAAACACAATGTAATGCCAGAATAATACTTTTATGATAGTAACAATCTCAATAACTATATAATTTATTGCCGCTTTTCATCATATATAGTATGATTATTA
>CAZSMH010000040.1:0-16713 GCA_964607965.1 uncultured Christensenellaceae bacterium | reverse complement strand
TATCTAAAACTATTGGAGACTACAATGAGGTTTCTTATGAGTATTATGAAAAAATAACAGTGCATGACTCGTCGCTGTCAACCTGCATTTTTAGCATCATGGCCGCAAGGCTCGGCATGGAAGACAAGGCTGTTGCGTATTTTGGCAACTCCGCAAAAATGGATTTGCTGAATCTGAATAAAAACACTGACATAGGAATACATACCGCCAACATGGGCGGCTCCTATATGGTTATCGTTTACGGCTTCGCGGGTTTGCGTTTAAATGAGGACGGTATTTATTTTTCTCCCATGTTGCCCAAAGGGTGGCGTTCCTACACATTCAAAATCTATTATTGCAAAACGCGTATACGAGTTAAAGTGAACGCGAGCGAGTGTGTTTTTACGCGTGAACACGGTGAGCAATACGCATGCACCATATATGTTTACAATGAGGAATACTGCTTGAAGGATTCGCTGACTGTACAACGCTAACTATGTTTCACAACACAATTTAATCTGGAGATATTATGAAATACAAAGCTGTTATATTCGACCTTGACGGGGTTATCTGCCACACGGACAAATACCATTACACAGCCTGGAAAACGATTGCCGATGAGATAGGGGTGTACTTTGATAAGAAAATCAACAACCGTTTAAGAGGCGTGAGCCGCGCGGAAAGTTTTGAGATCATACTCGAGGCTTACAATGGCTATCTCTCCCCGGAACAAAAGCTGCATTATATTGATAAAAAAAACAGCTTGTATGTTGAATACTTAAAAACAATGACGCCCGGCGATATAAGCAGCGAGGTCAAGCATACGTTAAACGTTGTCCGTCAAAACGGCATTCTTATGGCGATTGGCTCTTCAAGCAGAAACGCACGTCTGATATTGAAACAGACAGGTATCGAAGATATGTTTGACGCCATATCAGACGGTAACAACATATCAAAATCAAAGCCTGACCCGGAGGTTTTTCTCTCTGCTGCGCGCTATCTTCAAGCGGAGCCAACCACCTGCATTGTTGTCGAAGACGCGGTTTCGGGGGTGCAGGCCGCGCTCGCCGCAAATATGGACTGCGCGGCGATAGGACACGCTACGCTAAGCGGGCTTGCAACATACAACTTAAAGCGTATTTCCGACATTCTCAAACTGCTGTAAAGCATAAATCATTATCGGCAAGCTGCCCGATAAAAAGATAGTATATTTTGATATTCTATTCAGCAACCGCCCTTTTATAAAGTTATAAATGCTGTAGTTAAGATACAAAAAAAGCCCTTTCAACAGGGCTTTTGGAGCCGCTAATCAGATTCGAACTGATGACCCCATCCTTACCATGGATGTGCTCTACCTGCTGAGCTATAGCGGCTTGCTTTAGCTGCTTTGCTATTATAAAGCATACACACAGCTATTTCAAGTGTTTAAATACAGCTTCTCTCAGTTTGATTTGCGGTCGTAAACACATCTGCCATGAATGTCTATTGCTACTATCAGAGGTATCTTGTCAAAGGTTATAAGCCTTATTGCTTCTGTACCAAGGTCTGCAAACGCTATATCATCAACGGCCGTGATACAAGATGCAATAAGAGCACCGGCGCCGCCGACGGCAGCGAAGTATACGGCGCAGTTTCGTATTATTGCAGAGCGCACTTCATCCGAAACAGGGCCTTTTCCTATAACGAAAGAGAGCCCTAAATCGTAAAGAGTCGGTGCATAAGCGTTCATACGCGAGGACGTCGTCGGCCCGCAAGAATTAATAAGCTGTCCTGGCTTTGCCGGGCAGGGGCCTGCATAATATATGCCGCTGTTTTTTATAGTAAACGGAAGCTCCTCGCCGCTGCGTATCATCGCATCAAGCCGTGCATGCGCCGCATCTCTGGCGGTATAGACCGTGCCGGAAAACGTTACACTCATGCCTGCCGAAAGCTGCTCAATATCTTTTTTTAAAAGCGGTGAGCAAATGTGCATATTAACCTCCCCTAAAGCGTTTCGCTCGCATGGCGCGCAGCGTGGCACTGAAAGTTTACCGCAACAGGCAGCCCGGCAATATGAGTCGGGTAGGTCCCTATGTGGACGGCAAAGCAGTAATTGCTGCCGCCGAAACCCATAGCACCTATACCAAGAGCATTAATTTGTTCTTTAATCTCTTGTTCAAGTTCTGCCAGCATAGGGTCTTGATTGACGCTGCCGATATCACGAATAAGCTGCCTTTTTGCAATCAGCGCACATTTTTCAAAAGTGCCGCCGATGCCAATGCCAAGAACCACAGGGGGGCATGGGCTGCCATCCGCCTTTTTGACACAGTCAATAACAAACTGCCGAATGCCATCTAACCCGTCGGACGGTTTTAGCATGGCAATACGGCTTTGGTTTTCGCTTCCAAACCCTTTGGGTGCAACAATTATGTGCAGTCTGTCACCGGGTATTAAATCGTAGTGTATCACGGCGGGTGTATTGTCACCGGTGTTCTTGCCAACAAGAGGGTCCCGGACCGACTTTCTAAGATATCCTTCCGTATAAGCGCGCCTTATACCCTCATTAACTGCCTCTTCAAGAGCACCGTCTATATGCGCATCCGTGCCTATGTCCAGAAAAACCACGGCCATACCCGTATCCTGACAATACGGCATTCTTGTTTCATCTGCTATACGGGCGTTTTCAATAAGCTGGCGCAGCGCTTCTTTGGCCGGCGGGCACGTTTCGTTCTTATATGCCGCATTAAGCGCGCATATAACATCATCGCCCGGCATGTTGCATGCCGAAAGGCAAAGACGGCGCACAGCATTCATAACCGTTTTACTCTTAATAATACGCATAATACTTTCCTTTATTGATTGTAATGATTATAACGTATACTGACAAAAGTGTAAACGGCATGCAGCGCGCAAAGCAACACAGTTAATTTTTAATATTCTATTTAGTTGACCGTTATGGCTAAAAATTATATAATAATAAAGATTGTGAACAGACTAACGATATGGTCAATCTACTGCTTTTGTACATAATACATTTGGATCATATTTAAGGAGGATATATATGGCACTAAAACAAACAATTGATGGCAACACCGCCGCTGCTCATGTGGCATACGCGTTTTCGGACGTCGGCGCTATTTACCCCATCACACCATCATCGCCCATGGCAGAGGTCTGCGACGAATGGGCGGCTCATGATAGAAAAAACATCTTCGGACAAAAAATGCGCATAGCGGAAATGCAGTCCGAAGGCGGCGCGGCAGGCGCTGTACACGGCTCGCTGGTAGCAGGAGCGTTTACATCCACGTTTACGGCATCGCAAGGGCTTTTGCTTATGATTCCCAATATGTATAAGATAGCGGGTGAGCTTTTGCCTTGTGTATTTCACGTCTCCGCCCGCAGTCTTGCGACACACGCGCTTTCGATTTTCGGCGACCATAGCGATGTTATGGCTACCCGCCAGACAGGGTTTTCATTATTGGCTTCCGGAAGCGTTCAGGAAGTTATGGATTTGGCGGCAATATCACATCTTTCTACTTTAAAAGCCAAGGTTCCCTTTGTGCACTTCTTCGACGGTTTCCGTACGTCGCATGAAATTCAAAGGATTGAGCTTATTGATTATGAAACGCTGGAAAAGCTTGCAGACAAGCAGGCAATTGCAGACTTTAGAAACCGCGCCATGAACCCCGAGCATCCGCACCTTCAGGGTACGGCTCAAAATCCCGATATCTTTTTCCAGAACAGAGAGGCTGCAAACAAATACTATGATGCTGCTCCCGATATAGTTGAGCAGGTTATGAAAGAGTTCTATACCGCAGTCGGGCGTAAATACGGTCTGTTCGATTATGTCGGAGCACCCGATGCCACAGACATACTTGTAATTATGGGCAGCGGCGCGGAAGCAGCCGAAGAAACAATAAATTATCTTAACGCGCAAGGCGCAAAGCTTGGTGTTATCAAGGTACGGCTTTACCGCCCATTCTCAGCAAAGCACTTTTTATCGGCACTGCCAAGCAGCGTAAAAAGAATTGCAGTTTTGGACAGAACCAAGGAACCGGGCGCGCTTGGCGAACCGTTGTATCAGGACGTCATCACTGTACTGTCCGAAGCCGGAAAATCTTTAAAGGTTATCGGCGGCCGTTACGGTCTTTCTTCTAAGGAATTTACACCTTCTATGGTAAAGGCCGTGTTTGACAATCTGTCCGGCGAAATGAAAAACCATTTTACCGTCGGCATAAACGATGATGTCACTAACTTAAGTCTGGATTATTCTGACACTATTGACGCGGCACCTCAGGGCACCTTCCGCTGCAAGTTCTACGGTCTTGGCAGCGATGGAACCGTTGGAGCAAATAAAAATTCAATTAAAATTATAGGCGACCATACCGATATGTACGCACAGGGATTTTTCAATTACGATTCCAAAAAGTCGGGCGGCCTTACGGTATCGCATCTTCGTTTTGGCAAGAGTCCCATACAGTCATCATACCTTATTGATACATCTGACTT
The DNA here is from genome assembly GCA_964607965.1 of uncultured Christensenellaceae bacterium. Classification (GTDB taxonomy): domain Bacteria; phylum Bacillota; class Clostridia; order Christensenellales; family SZUA-584; genus SZUA-584. Next base: position 12,246 of record CAZSMH010000040.1, on the reverse strand, counting down.
GAGCGCATGCCATAATCCGTCTTATGTTACCCGCTATGACATGCTGTCGGATATCAAAGAGGGCGGTATATTCCTGCTTAATTCACCGTGGAGCCTAGAGCAGATGGAACAGGAACTTCCGGCGCAGGTGAAAAACACCATAGCAAAAAAGAAACTGAAGTTCTATAACATTGACGCTATTGATATTGCTCAAAAAGCGGGTATGGGCGGACGCATCAATACCGTAATGCAGTCAGCATTCTTTAAGGTTGCCGGCATTATACCGGAAGCCGATGCAATTGAATACATGAAACAGGCAGTTAAAAAGACATATGGCAAAAAAGGCGATAAGATAGTCAATATGAACTACGCTGCAATAGATATGAGCGCAAAAGAGCTTGTCGAAGTTAAATACCCCAAAAGCTGGGCTGACACTGCGCAGGGCGCTGCTGTTGCTTCCGCTCCTCCAGAAGCGGGAGAGTTCTTCACAAAGGTTCTCTACCCCATTATAGAACAAAAGGGCGATTCTGTGCCAGTATCCGCATTCGATCCCCGCGGATTCTTCCCTACCGGCACAACGCAGTTCGAAAAGCGCGGAATAGCTGTGAATGTTCCAAAATGGATACCCGAGAACTGTATAATGTGTAACCAGTGTTCGTTTATCTGTCCGCATGCAACTATAAGGCCATTCCTTTGTAAACAGGAGGATTTAGAAAATGCTCCGGCCGGATATGTCACAAAAGACGCGCGCGGCAAAGACATTGCAGGGTTTAAGTACCGCATGCAGCTTTCTCCCCTCGATTGCACAGGCTGCGGCAACTGTGCCGATATCTGTCCAGCAAAGGAAAAAGCGCTGGTGATGACTCCTCTCTCGGAAGTGCTTGATACGGAAAAGGAAAACTGGGAATATGCAACCAAGCTTAAACAGCCGGATATCACCGTGAATAAATCCACGGTAATCGGCTCTCAGTTTATGCGTCCGTTATTCGAATTCTCAGGCGCTTGCGGAGGCTGCGGCGAAACACCTTATGTAAAACTGCTGACTCAGTTGTTCGGCGACCGCATGCTTGTTGCCAACGCCACAGGATGCTCGTCAATATACAGCGGTAACACGCCTACATGTCCTTATACTAAAAACGAAAACGGACACGGTCCCGCATGGGCAAATTCGCTGTTCGAGGATAATGCCGAATTTGGTTTCGGTATGAACTTGGCCACCGTACAGCGCCGCACAAAGCTTAAGGATATGGCTGCTGATGCAGCAAACGCCGCGGACGGCGAACTTAAAGAAGCGCTCTCTTCGTGGCTTGAAAACGCAAACGACGGCGAAAAGTCCAAGCAAACTGCTGCCGCTCTAAAGGCAGTGCTGCCTGGCGCCATTGCCGAAGCTTCCGGTAAACAAAAGGAACTGCTGGAGCAAATACAGCTAAACTCCGATCTGCTTGTCAAAAAATCTATTTGGATTATAGGCGGAGACGGCTGGGCATACGATATCGGCTACGGCGGCCTTGACCACGTGCTTGCAATGGGTGAAGATGTCAACGTCCTTGTACTCGATACCGAGGTTTATTCCAACACCGGCGGACAGGCCAGCAAAGCAACTCCTACAGGGTCGGTCGCAAAATTTGCAGCAGCGGGCAAACGCACAAAGAAGAAGGATTTAGGCGCCATATCAATGACCTACGGCTATGTGTATGTCGCGCAGGTTTGCATGGGAGCAAGCCACAGCCAGCTGTTAAAAGCGCTGACAGAAGCCGAGCAGTATAACGGGCCTTCTATAGTTATTGCTTATGCGCCCTGCATTAACCATGGTATAAATATGAGCAAAACACAAGCTAAGATGAAGTTTGCCGTGGACGCAGGCTACTGGCATCTCTACCGTTACAACCCGGCACTGAAAGAACAGGGTAAAAATCCCTTTACGTTGGACAGCAAGGAACCTACAACAAGCTATCAGGATTTTATTAACACCGAAATAAGATATAAAACGCTGCAAAAACAGTTCCCTGAAATTTCCGAGGTACTTTTTGCTGCAGCTGAGCGCGAGGCAAAGGAGCGCTACGCATATTACAAGAAACTGTCTGAAAGCTAAAAAGTATTAATTTTAAGAGGCTTGACTGTTTTACGGTCAGGCCTTTTTATATATTCTTATACAGGGAAAATAACCTGCTTTAGAATGATAACGAATTTTCCGCCATATACATATATGACAAGATATAAGGAGGTATTGGCGATGGAGAATCGGGATCTTCCCAGGCTGGAAACGGATGGTTTTGTAACCGAAGATATACAGAAAAAACGTATAAAGCTTTTTAAAAGAAACCAGGCTCCTGTAAAAACCGGCGGCTTCAATGATGACGGCGAAATGGATATCGGATATAAAAAGCTTCTTTATAAAACCGGCATTTGCGCCGCTATTGCCATTGCATTGCTGATAATAAGCAGCATAAATAACCCGGCGACAGAAAGATTAACACAAACTATAGGATCGGCGGTAAACAATCAGTTTGAGATTGACGATGACATAGGACGTTTAAAATTCGTTCAGAACCTTGACGACGAATCAGCCGACGTTTTTTCCGCCTACCCTGAATCATCCGCAGTATATCCTGCTGAAGGCGAAATAGTCACAAGATTCGGCGAAAGCGGCTCCTATGGTGTGCGTATGGCTGCGCAATCCAGCGATATTCTTTGTATAGCTAAGGGAACCGTAATTTCAGTCGGTCAAATCGGTGATGCCGGGTACGTAACGCTGGTGCTGGATTCCGGCGAAACCGCTGCGTTTTACAATATTATACCAGCCGTAAAAGTAAACGATATTGTTTCGCCCGGGCAGCCGCTTGGTACATTGTCCGGCAAATATCTTTATTTCGAGATGCGCGACGGCGAAGAATATATCGATCCGCTGAATTATATAAAACAACAGTCAGCGTCGGCTCTGCAATAAAGATTAATGAAACCTTTGCTTATCGGCGGCAGGCTCAAAATAAACCTTCTTATGATTCCTGCCTTATTCGTGCTTATTTTATTAGGTATGGGCGATATCGTTCTGTGCTACATACCCGCACTCTTTTTGCATGAATGGGCTCATGTTATAACAGCATCCGCGTTTGGAATGGCTATAACACAAATAGAACTCTTCCCGTTTGGCTGCGCCGCCCGCCTTTCTTGCTTTGCGGTATCGCGCTCAAAGGAGATTATTGTTGCAGCCGCAGGTCCTGCTGCAAACATGGCGGCGGCCAGCGCTGTTTACTTTATTAATAAATACGGTTTTCCAATCAGCGTTGCTGACAAACTTATTGCCGCTAACCTTGCTCTGGCAGCTGTTAATATGCTTCCTGCGCTGCCCCTGGACGGCGGACGGATTGCAAGATCGTTATTCGCCACATTTTTTGGGTATAAACGCGCTACACGCTTAACTTCCGCCGCAGGCATATTCTTTTCTGCGGTGATGCTCGCTGTGGCTGTATTTGCCGCTGTAAAAGGAGCCTTTAACCCTACTCTATTTATTATGGCCTTTTTTCTTTGTCTGGCTGCAGTCAAAGAATTAAAAAGCGCTCCTTATACTCTTATTCGTGATTTTTCAGGTAAACGCACTTCTATAGAAAAACGTAAAACACTTCATATAAACAGATTTGCCGCTATGCATTCACAGGCGCTGCGTGAAATAATGCGCGAATTTGAAGCCGGCAAGTATAACATTGTTACAGTGCTTGATAAGAACCTCTGCGTAATACGTGATTTAAGCGAACAACAGATATTGGACGGAATGATGCAATATGGTTCTCAGGTAACCTTGGGCAGCCTCTGCCGCAAAACAATAAAGCAGGACTGATTGTGAACGCTTTGCCGCTGTGGTAGTATAGCTTTATGAAAGATGTAATACAGATATATTTTCTTCACCATAGCGCTGTATGTATAAAATTTAAACAATCGTTGCTGGTGTTCGATCACTTTAAGCACAACCCTGACGCAACCATAAGGGATGGTGCTGTCGGTTATAAGGATATTGCGGATGCCAAGCGTGTATATTTTTTTGTATCTCATTCCCATCGCGACCATTTTAACCGGCGTATTTTTGAATTTGCAAATTCGCATGTAAAATATATTTTGGACGACACTGTACCCAAACGCGGCGTGCCGGAAAACTCGGCCTTCTTACGCTGCGGAGAAAAATACGATGACGGCTATCTTTTTGTGACCGAATTCGGCTCTACCGACTGCGGCGGCAGTTTTTTTGTTGTATGCGAAGGGACAAGCTTATTTCACGCCGGCGATTTAAATGACTGGCACTGGAAAGATCACGGGGATAAACGCTATTCTACCCTTATGAGCGTTATGTTCCAGCGTGAATTAGAACGCATAGTGCAAAATACAAGCAGAATTGATTACGCATTTTTTCCTGTCGATAAGCGCATGGGCACAGATTTTGATTCCGGCGCAGATTTATTTATAAATACTCTGCGTCCCCGCTTTTTTATACCTATACATTTTGTTTCATTTGATGACACTCTGGCATATAAGAAAAAAATGCAACACAGCGGCACTAACGTATTGGCAATACACAAAAACGGGCAGCGGTTGGTATAAATACATAAAGCAGCCTATGAAATTATGGTTATTAGGTTTGGCTCCCCCGTATGGTTGCCTGGATTTTCTTTTTTATGATATAATCAAATTTAGTTTAAAAGTTAGGACTAATCATGGCAGACATTAAAAAACTCGAAAAAATACTTGCCGATGTAAGTAAACCGGCCAGATATACCGGCGGCGAACTAGGCGAGATAGTAAAAGAGCCGGGCGATGTATCCGTACGGCTTGCTTTGTGCTTTCCGGATATTTATGAGGTCGGCATGTCTCACCTTGGAACAAGTATATTATATCATATCGCCAACGGCATAAACGGCGTTTCTGCCGAGCGGTGTTTTACGCCGTGGCCTGATATGGAGCAGGCGCTGCGCGAAAACGAAACAGCGCTTTACTCGCTTGAAACGAAAACAGCGCTGCGGGACTTTGATATTGTAGGTTTTTCTCTTGGCTATGAGATGTGCTACACCAACGTACTGTGTATGTTAGAGCTTGGCGGAATACCGCTGCTATCCAAGGACAGAGGCGATGACATGCCCGTTGTGATAGCCGGCGGCGGATGTACATATAATCCTGAACCGCTTGCCGATTTTATTGATTTGTTCGTTATCGGAGAAGGCGAAGAAGTACTCCCGGAGCTGATTGTTCTGTATCAAAGCTGTGAGAACCGAGGTTGTTTTTTATCAAAAGCCGCCAAGATCCGAGGCGTTTATATTCCTTCGCTGTACGATATCTCATATAGAAACGATGGTACGATTGAGCATATCGTGCCCCATAAAGGCGCACCACATAAGGTGTTAAAGCGTATAATAAAAGACTTTAACAAAAGCTTTTTTCCTAATAAGCCTATTGTGCCTTTTATTAACGTAGTGCACGACCGTATTACCCTTGAAATTATGCGCGGCTGCACAAGAGGATGCCGTTTCTGTCAGGCAGGCTTTGTTTACCGCCCTCTGCGCGAAAGAGGAACGCAAACACTGATAAAACAGGCACTGGACTGCGTAGAAAATACCGGGCATGAGGAAGTATCGCTTTGTTCACTTTCCACGGGGGACTACTCGCAAGTCAGTGATCTTGTATGCACTCTTTCCGATGCTCTTACCGAAAAAGGAGTTTCCCTTGCTGTGCCGTCGCTTCGTATAGACTCCTTTAAGGATACTTATGCGAAACGGCTTAAAGATGTTCGGAGTTCCGGTCTTACATTCGCTCCCGAAGCAGGCACACAGCGCCTAAGAGACGTTATTAATAAAAACCTGACCGAAGAGTCTATCGTAATGTCTTTAGCCGAGGCTTTCAGGACAGGAGTTAGCTCTGTAAAACTTTATTTTATGTTAGGTCTGCCCGGCGAAACTATGCAGGACGTGCTTGGGATCGCTAAAATGGCTGAGAAAATCCGCAGCCTTTATTACGATATACCCAAGGATCAGCGCAGCACTGGTTTTAAGCTTACGGTAAGCGCTTCATGCTTTGTGCCAAAGCCGCATACGCCGTTTCAGTGGGAAGCCCAAGATACTGTTGAAAATCTTAAAGATAAGCAGCGGGTTTTAAAAGAGGCGCTTCGCCCGTTAAAAGGTGTCAAATTCAATTGGCATGATGCACAGCTTAGCATGCTTGAAGCTGTTTTCGCCCGGGGTGACCGCCGTCTTGGCGCTGTTCTTCTTAATGCATACCATAAAGGCTGCAGGTTAGACAGCTGGCAGGAACATTTTGATTATGACAAATGGCAGAAAGCTTTTAACGATTGCGGAGTATCTCCTGCTTTTTATGCAACCAGAGTGCGTTTTTTTGAAGAAATACTTCCCTGGGACATAATAGACACGGGTGTTTCAAAGAAATTTTTGTGGAATGAAAAAGAACGCGCAGGCATGCAGGCGGTTACTCCCGACTGCAGGGAAGGTTGCACGAGCTGCGGCCTTTTGGAAGCGGGGTTATGCAAATGAGAATGGCGCTTGAGTTTTCTAAAAGCGGCGCGGCAAAATACATTTCGCATCTTGATTTACAGCGTGCCTTTTCCCGCGTCTTTCGCCGCAGCGGTTTGCCTGTAAAACTCTCATCAGGGTTTAATCCGCATTATGTTTTTTCGTTTGCGTCTGCGTTGCCGCTTGGAATAGAGAGCGAATGCGAATGTGTTGAAATCAACCTTGCCAATCCGATTAGCCCAAAAGATTGTCTTTCGGCTATCGGGCTTAAGATGCCTCCGGGACTTACGGCAAAACGCGCCGTGATAATTCGCGATAATGCCCCAAAACTTATGGCATCGCTTAAAAAAGCGTCTTATCTAGCATACACAGATACCGGCGACTTTGAGCAGGTTGTTCTGGCTGTACGGGAGATAATGGGCAGCAACGAGATTATAGCCATAAAAAAGCAGAATCACCGCAGCATCAATATACGCAATATGATACTTAATCTTACCGCCTCTGACGGAAAAATTGATATGCTGCTGTCTGCGTCGGCGCAATCAACACTAAGACCGGATATAGTTATGCAAACCATAGAAAACAGTGTCGGGCGGCTATACGCCAGAATAATAAGGACCGGTCTTTATACCGATATAAACGGACAATCATATCCTTTGCTGACGGCTTTTGCGTTGTAATTTTCGGGCATTGCCCGTTTAATATTTTTATTTTTTATGGAGTTGTGTATGCAGAAAAAAATCATTGCCGACATTAATTCACTTGAAGCCAGAATAGCTCTTTTAGAAGACAACAACCTTGTAGAAATACATGTTGAGCGGCGGGGAAAAGAAAGGCTTGTAGGCAACATATACAAAGGCCGCGTTGCAAATGTACTTCCCGGCATGCAGGCAGCTTTTGTAGACATAGGTCTTGACAGAAACGCTTTTCTTTATGCAGGCGATATTCTTGCCGATACTTCCGATTTCGAATTCGGTCAGCAAAAAAGCTCTCCCCCCAACCTGAGCACGGGGCGCATCGAGGATATGGTAAAAGAAGGACAGGAAATAGTTGTACAGGTACTAAAGCAGCCCGGCGGGGCAAAAGGCGCACGCATAACGACGCATGTTACGCTGCCCGGCCGCATGATGGTTCTTATGCCGACCGTAAACCATGTAGGCGTATCACGCCGTATAGAAGACGAGCAGGAACGGGCAAGGCTTAAGGATATTATGGAGGCCATAAAACCAAAGGACATGGGGATTATAGTGCGTACGGCGGCGGTAGACAAAACAGAGGAGGATTTTGTCGGTGAGATACGCTTTCTTTCAAGGCTCTGGGAACGCATTGTAAGCCGCAGTGCATATCTTAACGCGCCGAGACTGCTGCATGCTGAGGAATCGCTCATATTCCGTACTGTTCGGGACATGTTTACCTCCGATGTCAGTGACTTTATTATTAACGACCGCGATTATTTTGAAAAAGTTGCTGCCGTAGCAAACATAATAGCACCGCAGCTTAAAGACCGGGTACATATGTATTCAGGCAGCAGCACGAACATTTTTGACGATTTTGGAATACAGGCAAGAATAGACAAAGCTCTTGAGAAAAAAGTATGGATGAAAAACGGTGCATATATAATAATCGATGAAACCGAGGCACTTACCGTTATTGACGTTAATACGGGAAAGTTTGTCGGCGACACTAATCTTCAGGATACCATACTCGCTGTCAATGTTGAAGCAGCAAAGGAAATTGCACGTCAGCTTAGGCTCCGGGATATCAGCGGAATAATTATTATCGATTTTATCGATATGGATATTGAAGGCAACAAGCAAAAGGTAGTTGAGGCGCTTGAAGAGGCGCTTTTAAAAGACCGGACAAAGACAAACGTGCTGGGTATAACGGGATTGGGGCTTGTGGAGATGACTCGCAAAAAGGTGCGAAAAAAACTATCCAGCCTTGTCAAGCGGACATGCCCGTATTGCGGCGGAAGCGGACTTGTTGACAGCGAAGAAACTACGGCGATGAACATAAGACGGCTTATACTGCGGCAAACCGCAGCCTCTGATATAAAAGAGTATTTGATTGAGGTTAATCCTCATGTTGCCAAGTTAATTGAACAAAAGGATGCTACCGGTACGCCTGTTCTTCCCAAGATTGAGGGCGTAAAGCTATATATTATGGCTAACGATGCGCTTCATATTGCAGATTACAAAGTAATGGAGATTGCATCGCAAAAAGAACGCGAGAGGTTGGTTGGTAAGGCGCGCGTGTTTTGTTGACATACATAAACGTTTATGATATTATTTTTAATCGAGCCGCACGGAAATGGTTTGTGAAATTCCGTTTTTGGAATGCCATTACGGCGAGACTGGGAAGAGGAGGTAAGCAGCATGTATGCTATTTTTGAAACAGGCGGAAAACAATATAAGGCGTCCAAAGGAGATACTGTTTTTATCGAGAAGCTGGATTTGGAGCCGGGCAAAACTGTCAGTTTTGATGCTCTAGTAGTATCTGACGGCGATAAGGTTAAAATCGGCACACCCATTGTTAAGGGCGTTAAGGTGCGTGCCAAAGTTGTAGAACATGGCAAAGAAAAGAAAGTAGTTATTTTTAAATATAAGCCAAAAAGAAACTACCGCAAAAAGCAGGGACATCGGCAGCCGTTCACAAAAATCAAAATTACAAGCATTACGGCAGCCAAGGATGAAACGGCAGCAGCGGATAAAGAATAACCCTTTTTAAGAAAGCGAGGTGCAGTAAAATGGCTCATAAAAAAGGTGTCGGCAGTTCCAGGAACGGCAGAGACAGCGAAAGCAAACGGCTGGGCGTCAAGCGCGGCGACGGGCAGTTTGTTCTTGCAGGAAATATTCTCGTAAGACAAAGGGGAACAAAGCTGTATCCCGGCAATAACGTAGGTATCGGCGGAGATGATACCCTGTTCTCACTTGTTGACGGCAACGTCAAGTTTGAGCGCAAGGGGCGCGACAAAAAGCAGGTTAGTGTATACCCTGCCTGATTTATATGTTTAAAACGGGCTGGTGCATTGCACAGCCTGTTTTTTTATTTATTTTAGCTAAATTCCATATAAACTTCACTCATTGCCAATGCCGTGATATAATGTGCTTAAAAATTTGCATTACCGCAGCAAAGTTTTTGGAGAAGCTATGAACATAAAGCGTATCAAGCGCATACCTGCCGCACAAGAGATTATCGAACAGATACCGTTTCCGGAACACCTTTCTTCTATAAAGAAAAAACGTGATGATGACATCAGAAGTATATTTGAAGGAACCGACAATAAGTTATTGCTTATTATCGGCCCTTGCAGCGCAGATAATGAGGATTCGGTATGCGAATATATCGGACGGTTGGCAGCCGTACAGCAAAAGGTCAGCGGCAATATTCTGATTGTACCGAGAATTTATACCAATAAGCCAAGAACAACATGCGAAGGCTATAAGGGCATGGTTCATCAGCCCGACCCGGGAAAAAAGGCTGATTTGTACGAAGGTATAAAGGCTATACGAAGGCTGCATATAAAAGCCTTGAGCGAATTTTATATGCCTGCCGCCGATGAAATGCTTTATCCAGAGAATTATCTATATCTTGCAGATTTACTTGCTTACAATGCCGTAGGTGCGCGTTCGGTGGAAAACCAGCAGCACCGTCTTACAGCCAGCGGCGTAAACACACCTGTGGGCATGAAAAATCCCACAAGCGGGGACTTGTCAGTCATGCTAAACTCTATAAAAGCCGCGCAGATGAGCCATACGTTTATATACACGGGGTTTGAGGTCGAAACAGCCGGAAACCCATACGCCCATGCGATTCTTCGCGGAGCAATAGATTCAAGCGGACGCAACATACCCAATTACCATTATGAAGATTTGATACGCTTTGCCAACGAATATTTGGAGCAGCAGTTAAAAAATCCTGCGATTATTATAGACACCAATCATGCAAATTCCATGAAGCTTTTCTATCAGCAGCCCAGAATCGTCAGAGAAGTAATGATGAGCAGAAGATATGACGCTGCATTAAATAAGCTTATCAAAGGCTTTATGATAGAAAGCTATCTTGAGGAAGGAAATCAGGGAATCGGCGAAAACATTTATGGAAAATCTATAACAGATCCGTGCCTCGGCTGGGCAGATACCGAAAGGCTTATATATAATATCGCCGAAAACTTATAACATTTGAAAAATGGATTATCTTTTTGACGGCAGCCGCGTTGTTTTTAGCGGGCTTGACAATTTCTCTCTGTCACAATGCCTAGACTGCGGTCAGGCGTTCCGCTGGGTACAGCGCTCAAAAGGTTATTTGGGAGTAGCTCTTGGCTGTGCTGTATATGCGGAGCAGAACGGGGACACTCTTACTATTGACGGAATTGATAATAAAAGCATACCGGCATTTTTTCGTTATTTCGACTTGCAGCGCGATTATGCTTCTTTGCAGAAACACTTTTCATCCGATCCGTTCCTTAAAGAAGGCATATCGTACGCAAGCGGCATTCGGGTTCTTGCACAGCCTCCTTTTGAAACGTTGATTACTTTTATAATATCCGCAAACAACAATATAACTCGTATAAAACGAATTATTGACTCGCTATGCATACGGTTCGGAATGCCGTTGGAAAGAGGCGCTTATGATTTCCCATCGCCCGCTGCGCTTGCAGACGCAACGGAGGATTCTCTTTTACAATGCGGCACAGGATACAGAGCAGCCTATATCAAAAATACTGCACGAATGATTCTTGATGGTTTTAATCTTGACAGTATATCAAAATTGCCATACGAGAAAGCGCGGAAAGCGCTTACAGCCCTCCCGGGTGTCGGCCTGAAAGTAGCGGACTGCGTTGCACTGTACGGCTTTTCATTTTTACAGGCCTTTCCCTTTGATGTTTGGATGAAGCGTGTTCTTTGCGGTATATACGGATACAGCGGCAAAACAGACGCTCATATGCGCAGTTTCGTAGACAGCAAATTCGGAAAATATGCCGGTATTGCTCAGCAATACCTTTTTCATTATGCACGCCATCACAAAGACATGCTATGCCTTAAGTCTTAACTGCACATCATGAATTAGTACCGATTAAACCGCATAAACATAAAGTACATCCGCCGTGCAGGAGAGCATATTTTGGCATTTATTGATACCGTAAGCGCAGCTATGTGGGGCCCGATAACTCTTATGCTTCTGGTTGGTACAGGGCTTTATTTTTCTTTCAGGCTAAAATTTTTGCCGCAGAGAAAATTATTTTTCGGTATTCGCACTGCTTTTTCCCACAGAAGCGGCAGCGGGGATATATCGGCATTTTCCGCGCTGATGACCTCTCTTGGGGCAACAATAGGTACGGGCAATATTGCAGGCGTGGCCACTGCATACGCTTTCGGCGGTCCGGGCGCAATATTCTGGATGTGGGTAACTGCTTTTACAGGAATCGCGACCGGCTATGCGGAAGGAATAATAGCTGTAAAATATCGTATGCGCTCATATGATGGGAAGATGCGGGGCGGTCCTATGTACGCTCTTGAATACGGTATACATAATAAAAAGCTTGGGCGCATCCTGGCTGTTTTATTTTCTGTTTTTACGGTCGCCGCAGCTTTAAGCGGGGGCTGCATGGTGCAGGCAAACGCAGTTTCAGATGCCGCAAAAACCGTGTTTGGCATAGGCCCATACGTTTCAGGGCCTATTTTGGCAGCCGTGTGTTCCGCTGTTATGCTGGGCGGTATAAAGTCTCTTGGGGCGGTTTCAGCTCGTCTTGTTCCTTTTA
>CAZSMH010000039.1:0-16957 GCA_964607965.1 uncultured Christensenellaceae bacterium | reverse complement strand
TTTTTATTAAATAATCACTATTTAGTATGCACATGCAAATAAATTTTTTTTAGTTCTATCATATCTTTTTTCTTCCGGTCATAGCTTGTATATGACTGCAGATAAGCTTGACCACAACTTATAAGCTGGCAGAGTTTTTACTAAAAACAATATCGGCAGGTTTAATTTTTTTGGTATTGGGAATTCTCAAAAAACGGGGGCCGATTATGAAGATTAACAGTTTAAAAGCTTCTCTTTTTATATCAATAATTTTAATGGCGCTGATTATTCTGCTCAATGTCCAGTTTTATTTGCTTGCCTCAAAGTTAAATCATACCAGTGAAGCGCAAAACGTATCAGCTCAGGCCAGTATAATTCAGCAAGAGAGCGCTCAAACTTTGTTTGAATATACACAATCAAACAAGTTATATCCTGTAAAACAGCTTCTCAAAAGCCGCACAAAAATCGATGATTTCCTGCAACCGTCCCTTTGGAGCGGAGCAACAATAAATACCGTCAATACAGGAAGCATTACTCTTTCCGGTACTGCAAATACAGCCAGTATGTCAAGGAAGTTTGACGGTTTTATAAATCTTTCGTCGTATCTGTTTCTCGATATTACTGCGAAGAATATTGAAAATATAAGCTGGGCAACGCTTTATCTGATGGAAGACTTAAGCCATGCTAATTATTTCGAGTGCAACCTGCTTCCGTTTTTATCGCAGGGCGACAGCGAAATTATTATTAACAAGGGAGATTTCGCAGTAGGTTCGGGCTTACCCAGCTGGGACAAGATAAGCACAGTAAAAATAGCGTTTGAAACAAAGGGCAGTTTGGAAGCTGCGCTGACTGTCAGAGAAATAAGCACCTACGGAGCATATCCGCTTTGCAGTATATGGTTCGACGACGGGTGGAAATCCACATACACGGCTGCTTATCCTCTTATGGAGCAAAACAATATCAAAGGCATACTCTCAGTGGTAAGCGCGCAGGTTAACCTGCCTGCTTTTTGCAGTGACGCTGAGCTTGAGCAGATGTACCAATCAGGCTGGGATTTTGTCAATCATACCGACATGCACAAAGATTTGGCCAGCCTTGAACCCGAAGAAATTGAAAATGAGATTCAAACTTGTTTTGAATATCTTGAATCAAACGGCTATACCCGCGCTTTAGACCACTTTGTTCCTCCGTACTGCAGCACAAACGAAACAGTAGAAAAAATTGTCTCAAGCCTCGCCGTTACCTCAAGACCTGTCTGGTCGAAATTTAATTATCTGCCGATATCAAACCCCTTAAAGCTTGGGTTTATGGAAGCTGCCGCCGACGTACCCCCCGAAACGGTTTTTGATTGGATAGATTATGCTATAGAAAATGACCTGTGGCTTATATTATTGTTCCATTCTGTAGAAACTCCGGCGGATGAAGCAACAAAATATGATTTGGAGAACTTTAAAAAGATAATAGACTACCTTTCGCGTAAACAGTCTCAAATAAAGTGCGTCACGGTATCCGAAGTCTACAATGCCGACATAATAAGGCAGGCACCGGCAAGCACGGCTTTAACCGAAGAATGGAAACTCGAATGGGAAGACAACTTCGACGGTACTGCGCTTGACGAACAGATATGGAGCGTTGTAGATTCAAAGACTTCAAAAAACGAAGAGCTGCAGATATACAGGCGTGAGAACGTATCTGTCGGCGACGGCTTCCTTAAGCTGTTAAGCGAAAAAGCAGACGGCAAATATTATTCTGGTGCTGTAACAACCGACAATAAGAAGCTGCCGTTATACGGAAAAATAGAAATCAAAGCCAAGCTGCCTATCGGGAAAGGCATTTTCCCTGCATTCTGGATGATACCGTCCTCGGGCGCTGCCCTTCCGGAGATAGATATCGTAGAATTTCTCGGGCACGAACCGGGCACCATTTGGCATGTTATGCATTATCTTGCTGCTGATAAGAAAAAAACCTTTCATATGGCTTATAAAGGCGAAGATTATACGCAGGATTTTCACGTCTATACACTTGAGTGGAAAGATAAAAGCGTCAAATGGTTCATTGACGGTATTGAGACTTATTCTGTGGAAACAAACATTCCCGACTGCAAGATGTTTCTATATCTCAATACCGCCATTGGAGGCGACTGGCCGGGAAAACCGGATAAGACCACCTCATTTCCTCAAACAATGCTGATTGATTACGTAAAATATTATACTTGGAGTGGTACCCTATGATTATTTTGGGAATCTTTTTATTCGCTCTTTTTATCGTGTTTAAATGCATATATATTTTTTTTCCGCTTAACAGCAAACACAGGCAGAAGAATCAGAAAATACAATGCTATAAAAGCTTTGCTTTGCTGGTTCCTGCATATAATGAAGAAAACGTTATTATCAACTGCCTTCGTTCTTTAAAAGAGCTTCAATATCCTAATTACCGTGTTTATATTATTGATGACGGCTCTACCGACAACACTTTCGATGTAATAAACAAATTTTTACGTCTTGTTCCGGCACAATTAATGGAGGATAACCGGCTTGAATATAACCCTGTATCAGCTAAATACCGATCGTCTCTCTACCCAAACTTTTATGTAATAAGTAAAGTAAACGGAGGTAAAGCTGATGCGCTTAACGCCGGCATATCGTGTTGCTCGCAGGAAATAGTCGTAACATTAGATGCAGACTGCATAATTAAACATGATGCTCTTAGCGTAATGAACAAGGCATTTCAAAACAAGCGCTTGGTTGCAGCCGGCGGAACCGTCCATATAACGCAGAGTATAAACAGCGATGAGAAGCTTATGTTTAAGCTTAAAAATCTTATAAGATATCAGGTAATACAGTATTTGAACGCTTTTTATTTACATAAATTTACCCAGTCTAGTTTTAAGTCTTTAATTGTCATCTCGGGTGCATTCGGTGCGTTTAAAAGAAATCTGCTTATAGCAATCGACGGATACAGAAAATCAGTCGGTGAGGATATGGATGTTACCCTTAAGATTCATCGTTATATAAAGCAGCACAAAAAGAGATACGAGATGTTGTATGTACCAAAAAGTGTTTGCTATACCGAATGCCCCGAAAGTTTTAAAAACCTTATGCGGCAGCGTATAAGATGGCAAAAAGCCTTTATGGACTGCGCCGCCAAATATGGGCTGCAGATGTTCTGGAATTTTAATATAGGAGTATCTCTTTTCTTTATTTTCGACTATCTGGTGCTCGGTACAATTACTTCGTTTCTGTTCTTGCTTATGCCTGTATATTTAATACTGAACAGTAATCTATCGGTTTTGTTTATTGTCATTTTTTCTGCTGACTTTGTTCTGGGAATTGTTGAATGCGCCGCATCCAAAAAGATTGCTTCGCAATACAGCTTTGCATTTTCTAAGTCGGATAATGTACGGGTTAATTTCTATGTGCCGGTTAAAATACTGATACTTAGATTTTTGAATATTCTTTTTATTATAGTCGGAACAATCTCATATTTCTTAAATAAACATCGGTGGAACCAGGCGGAACGTCTGGGAAGATATTTTTGCGGCAGCAAAAAACTACCGCTTTCGGATGAAAAAATTCAGGATATCGCCGAGCATAGCTTATCTTCAGCCAATAACAGCTAATTATTATTAAAATGCGTCTACTGCCGCATTTTTTTGCCGCCATACTTACTCGTTTTACTTTTCGGGTTTATAGAAAACGTAGTTTAAGGTAAAATGATACTAAAATAAAAAAGAGGAGCTGATGCTTTGGATGCGCCGCGTCTGGATATAGATTTAACAAAAGTAAGAAATAATGCCAGAGCTATCGTAAACCTGTGCGGTAAAAAAGGAATAGACGTTGTTGGAGTAACTAAAGGCGTTTCCGGCATGCCGGAAGTAGGCAAAGCCATGCTTGAAGGCGGCGTATGTTCTTTGGCCGATGCCAGAATGAGAAATATAATTAAATTAAGAAAAGCCGGAATCACATCGGATATTATGATGCTTCGGCTCCCCCGCATCAGCAGCGTACACGCGGTAGCCAAATACACCGATATAAGCTTAAACTCCGAATTGAGCATGATACTCTCTTTGGCGAAAAGCAGCACTGAATTAGGTAAACCGCACAAAATAATACTTATGGTGGATGTTGGCGATTTGCGCGAAGGCATTATGTATACTCATGTGATGCATGGCTTAAAACGTATTATTTTATCTAAAAATATCAAATTGCATGGTATAGGCACAAATGTGGGATGCTACGGCGGTGTGCTTCCTTCCGAAAAGAACATGGGACTGCTGGCAGAAATTGCGCGGAATATTCGCGATAAATATTCAATACCTATTCCCATTGTATCTATCGGCGGCACAAACTGCCTTTCGCTGATTGCAAACGGCAAAATGCCCAAAGAGATAAACCAGATACGCATAGGAGAAGGTATACTTCTCGGGAGAGACAGCGCACATAACACAATAATTGACGGCACACAACAGGACGCTTTTACGCTGGCTGCCGATATTGTTGAAATAAAAAGCAAGCCTTCTATGCCCATAGGCAAAATCGGCAAAGATGCATTCGGCAATACCCCAAAATTTAAGGACAGGGGGATGCGGCGTAAAGCTTTAATAGCATTAGGCAAGCAGGACGTACGTTTATCAGGTCTTTTGCCGATTGATAAACAAATAAAAGTACTTGGCGGGAGCAGCGATTATATTATTCTTGATATAAATGACAGCGGCGACAACTATGCTCTGGGAGAAGAAATTCATTTTAATCTACTGTATCCCGGCCTGTTGTCCGTAACTACATCGCCTTTCGTAAGCCATCGTTTTTTGGAGGATACTAAATGACAATTACTATTGAACACGTAAAAGAAAATAACATCAATACAGTTTTGCGGCTTATTGAAATAGAAAAGCAAGCCTTTGGCGAGGCCGGACTTGACGAATGGAATCTTGTACCTTACATACGCCATGGTAAGGTGATAGCGCTTTGGGCGGATAATAAAATTGTCGGAGGCGCTCAGTTTATTCGTGACTGGGACGATGTTTCACGTGCTTATCTTGTCGGTATCGCCATAGATTCTGCTTACCGCGGTAAAGGGCTCGGTACAAGCTTTTTGGCAAAATGCATCGAGCTGCTTAAAGCCGAAGGTATAAAATACGTGGAGCTGACCGTTGACTCGGATAATACCGGCGCTGTCAATGTGTATAAAAAAAAGCTTGGGTTTGTCACTACCGGCAACAGGAAGGATGAATACGGCGCAGGAGAGGACAGGCTTGTTATGGAACTAAAGCTGTAATATGTATTCTTCCATGGTCGTTGACTATGGGCTGGTACTTAACTATTCCTTATCCGCCGCAAATACTGTTCTAATTTGCATGCTGTCTGTTCACTTATCGTATGCTCCATACGGCATGCGTCCGTCTCTGCAATATCTGCGTCAACTTTAAGCACGTCTTTGAGGAAATCTTTTATAAGATTATTTCTTTTCTTTACTGTTTCTGCAGTGCGTTTGCCTAAGTCAGTCAACATTATGGTTCCGTATTTTTGTTTAGCAATATATCCTGAAGCTGCAAGCACGTTCATGGCACGGCTGACGCTTGCACGCGATAAGTTAATAGCCAAAGCTACTTGAGAAGAATGAACCGGTTCACCGTTTTCGGATAGCTCAAGCAATGTTTTTAAATAATCTTGTATGGATGGTGTTACTTTTTTCATCGCGATCTCCAGCTATATTCAAAGGTCGAAGGATAAGAGTCTTTGGTGTTTAGGTGAACATTACCGCATATGTTTCCCAATACCAATCAGCTTATAAATTGTCCATGTTTTTGTTTTATGCCCAAAACTATTCTACAGCTATAACGGGTATATGTCAATATTATTGCAAGGCATTTTGAATAAATAAGACTATTTTTAAACGTAAACATATAAGTTGTGTGTGCAGCACTTAAAATAAACATTTTTTTATAACAAAAAAAGGCTGCAACACAGACCAACCGACAGCCTGCCGCAGCCTTTTTGTACCATTATGATCCTATAGCAAAAACCAACTCACAGCTTGTCACAAGCTTGCCGTTCACATAGGCTTTTCCTATGCCCATACCGACACTGCCCTTTACCACATCGAGCACCGTTTCCAATACCAGTGTGTCTCCCGGTACTACTTTTTCATGAAACCGCGCGTTTTTTATTTTGCCGAGATATGCCAGCTTTCCAGCCATCTCGGGCATCATTAAAAGCGTAATTCCGCCCATCTGTGCAATAGCTTCTATTATCAGTACGCCTGGCATTATCTTTTTTTCCGAAAAATGCCCCATAAAAAACCATTCGTTGCCGCTTACGGCTTTAACGCCTTTAGCCATAACGCCCGGTTCAACCTCGTCAACCCTGTCTATCATCAAAAACGGCTCCCTGTGCGGCAGTATTTTTTTAATATCATCGATATTGAGCATTTTCAATCCTCTTTTCTTTTAAGTACAATACATGAATTATGCCCGCCGAACCCGAAAGAATTGCTTAAACCATAGAGGGTATTTATCTTCTTTGCTTTGCCCTTTACATAATCAAGCGTACAGCCTTCGCCCTCCTGCTCAAGCCCGGCAGTGGGCGGAGCGATTCCTGCGTTTATCGCACAAATCGTCATGATTACCTCAAACGCGCCAGCTGCACCAAGCAAATGCCCCGTCATAGATTTGGTAGAACTAACTAGCAGATTCTTTGCGTGCTCGCCGAAGCACTGCTCAATAGCCTTGCTTTCGGTAACATCGTTAAGAGGAGTACTTGTTCCGTGAGCATTAATATAACCTACATCTTTAGGCTCAATTTCTGCGTCGCGCATTGCCAGTTTCATTGCCTCTATCGCATACTTTCCTTCCGGCATCGGCGCTGTTATATGAAATGCATCGCATGTCTGCGCGTAGCCGGCAATCTGTCCGAATGATTTTGCACCGCGCTTTTTGGCGTGTTCCTCGCTTTCAATGAGTAAAAACGCTGCGCCTTCGCTCATTATAAAGCCCTGTCTGTCCTTGTCAAAAGGTATGCTTGCCCTTTTGGGGTCGGTCGCTTCGGAAAGCGCCTGCATCTGGTGGAATCCCTGTACTGCGAGCTCATTTAAAGCCGATTCCACACCGCCCACAATCATTGCATCCGCACGTCCTTCCTTTACTGCATAATACGCGTGCCCGACAGCATCTGCACTGGAAGAACACGCGGTAACTATGCTCAGGCACGGCCCGTGAAGGCCAAACCGCATCGCTATAGCGCCTGCGGTAGTGTTAATAATCGCTTTGGGAATAAAGAGCGAAGAGACTGCCCTTGGCCCCTGTTGTTTCATCTCATCATACTGGCTGCAGATAATATCGAGCCCGCCTATTCCGCATCCCAGCACAACCCCAATGCGGTTCCCATCAAAATTGTCAATGCCGCTTTGCTCCCATGCCTGCATCGCCGCAACTACTGCAAGCTGCGTAAACCGGGCCATGCGGTTTGCCTCGCGCTTTGGTATATAGCTGTACGGGTCAAAGTTCTTGACCTCTCCTGCAACGCTTATCCCTGTATACTCCGCATCAAATAATTCCGCTTTGCTTATGCCGCACTCTCCTGCAACAGCAGCGCGGAACGAATCCTCAACATTAAGCCCGATGGGAGAAACCGTGCCCATGCCCGTTATTAAAACTTTTTTGCTCATATGCCCTCCTGTGTTTGATTAAATAACCATTCCGCCGTCTACAACCAGAACCTGCCCGGTGATATAAGACGCGCTCTCGCTGCAAAGAAAGCCGGCAAGCGCCGCTACATCCTCCGGCGTACCCAGCCGGCGCAGAGGTATTGCTTCCATAAGCTTTTTGCGGGTATCTTCCCCTAAACTGTCCGTCATCGCAGTAGTTATAAACCCGGGAGCTATCGCATTAACGCATACCCCGCGCGCCGCAACTTCCTTAGCGCATGCTTTTGTGAACCCTATAATAGCCGCTTTTGATGCGGCGTAATTCGTCTGTCCCGCGTTGCCTGTCAAACCTACAACCGATGTGATATTAACTATCCTTCCCTGCCGCGCTTTTGCCATTTTTGCTATGGCCGCACGCGTACAGTAAAAACAGCTGTCCATATTTGTGCGCATTACTTGTATATACTGCTCATCCGTCATACGCATCAGCAACCCGTCGTTTGTAGTTCCCGCGTTGTTTATAAGAGCATAAATGCCGCCTAATTTTTCTATACACTGCTCAACCAGCGCGGCGCACTCCCCCGCATTTGATAAATCAGCCTTTATTGCGGCTGCCTGCCGTCCCTGAGCCTGAATTTTCTCCATAAGCTCTTTTGCTTTGCTTTCCCCGCGGTTATAGTGCAGTGCAACATCAAAACCGTCCTGCGCCAGCTTCAAACAAATAGCCTGACCTATACCTCCTGACGCTCCCGTAACTAATGCCACCTTGCTCATTTTTCACACCTCGCTAAAAACTCCTCAAGCGTCTGCCTGTCCCGTACCGAATAAACCGCTGCGTCCCTGCCAACGCGGCGCTTTAACATCTTTGATAGCACGGCCGAAGGACCTACCTCAACAAAGCGCCCTATTCCCTGCGACACCATGTGTTCCACGCACTCATGCCAGCGAACCCTTTTGAACATCTGCTGAAACAGCAGGCTGCGGATATCACAATTTTTTGGATAAGGCTTTCCAAGTACATTTGAATACACAGTGCAGTTTATATCATAAAGCGGTTCGTCTTTTAAGACTGCCGATAATTCTTGTGCTGCCGAAAAAAGCAGCGGCGCATGTGATGGACCCTTAACGTCCAGCATAGTAACCATCTTTGCGCCTTTTTGCTTAAAAAGATGCTCTATCGCTTCCAAATCCTTTGTCCTTCCGGCAATTACCGTCTGAAGTTCGGATAAGTGGTTTGCCACATAAGCTTCATCGAAACCCGTAATCATTTTTTCAACCTGGCTGGCAGTAAACCCTATAACAGACAGCATGCCGCCCGTGCCCGCCGGATATGCATTGTCCATTATCCGGCCTCTTTTTTCAACAAGACAAGCACACTGTTTAGCGCCGAAAACACCGGCTGCGCACAGCGCGCCGTATTCTCCAAGAGAAAGCCCCGCACAAACTTGCGGAATAATCCCTTTGTTTAGAAGAACCGCAAACAGCGAGATACTGTGTGCGAATATCGCAGGCTGCACAGTCTCGCTTTCATCCATTCCGCGTCCTTCAAAGCACGCGGCTTTTAAATCTTTCTTAGACCCTAGTTGGCATTTATCAAATGTGCTTTTATAATCGGTATAATAATTGTATAAGTCCAAACCCATGCCAACCGTTTGTGCCCCCTGTCCGGGGAACAAGAAGGCGGTCTTCACCCCATCACCTCTTCTTTCTATTCGCCGAATACTGCGCGCCCAATATTGCGCAGGCACTCTTCGTCAAAAAGTTCGGCAATTATTTGCGCAGCAGGCTGTATTTTGTCTAACATGCATGCACACTGTCCGGCCATAAAAGAGCCGCGTTCCTTATCGCCATCCATCACCGCTCTTTGCAGCGAACCTTCACCAAGTTTTTCAATTCTTTCTGCCGCGTTTTTCTCGTGTTCAATGCCTGCGAGTTCCCGGGAAAAAGGGCTTAGCAGCAACCTTACAGGATGCCCTGTTACGCGCCCGGTAACCTTGCTGTCGATATCCCTTGCCTTAATAACGCGTGCTTTGTACTCCTGATGAGCAATGCATTCTTCTGCAAGTATGAACCGAGTACCCACCTGTACTCCCTTAGCGCCAAGACAAAACGCAGCTGCAACGGTACTCGCATCGAATATTCCGCCTGCAGCCACCACGGGGATATTTACGCTCCGTGCTATATCGGGCACCAGCACCATAGTTGTAAGCTCCCCTATATGGCCTCCGGCCTCGCATCCCTCTGCTATAAGAAAATCAGCGCCTGCCTTTTGCAGCCTTAAAGCTAAAGCGCGGCTTGCCACAACCGGAGCAACAAGGCATCCGGCGTTTTTCCACCGTTCAATATACAAAGCAGGATTACCCGCTCCGGTGATTACTACCGGCACGTGCCGTTTTTCGGCTAGCGCGGCAATTTCTTTGACATACGGGCTTAGCATCATTATGTTAAGCCCGAAAGGCCTGTCGGTCTTTTCACGAACAAGTTTTATCTGCGTATCAACCCACTCGGGCGGCGCGTTACCCGCCGCTATAACGCCTAGACCTCCGGCAGCCGATACGGCAGCAGCTAGGTTCGCATCGGAGACCCACGCCATACCTCCCGAAATTACCGGGTAGTCTATATGCAGCAATTCTTTTATGCTGCCGTTAAGCATCCTTTTTGCCTTCCAGATATGCAAGAAGCTGCCCGACCGTGGTTAACTCTTTAACATCATCGTTAGGGATTTTAATGCCTGTCTGTTTCTCAAGATCAATAAGCATCTCCACCATGTCGAGTGAATCCATCTCAAAATCCTCGACAAAACGGGAATCCATAGTGATGTCCTCTTCTTTTAAATCGAGCTGTTCCACCAGATTTTTTACAATCAGTTCCTTCATTTTTTTGTCCTCCGTAGTTTTTTATATAGTCCAATCTATAACCACTCCGCCGGATGTTAAGCCGGAACCAAAACCTACAAGAGCAAGTCTGTCGCCCTTTATAAGCCAGCCCTTTTCATACGCATCGCACATGGCAATCGGTATGGTAGCGGAGGATGTATTGGCATATTCGTCAATATCAAGGAAAAACTGTTCCCTGCCTATATCCATTCTTCTTATTACAAAGTCAATAATCTTGGCGTTCGCCTGATGAGGTATCACTTTATTAAAAGGTCTATCGCCGCACATGTCAAGGAGTTTCCTCAACGTATCTTCGACAACACCGGTAGCGTACGTGAAAACCTCTGAACCTTTCATAGTTAAATATTTTGCACCTTTTTGCGGCTCAAACCCGAACGGTGTCGATTTTAACTCTCTTTCCAGCAGGATTACCGATTCTCTGTCAGGCGTTCCGCTCATTACCGGATAATGCATGCATGCGTTCCCGCTTCTTTTAAGCACGGCGGCACCGGCGCCGTCTCCGAACAGAACGCATGTAGAACGGTCTGTCCAGTCTATATAGTTTGATATTACCTCGCTTGATATTACCAGAGCCGTATCAATTTTAAGAGTTTCCATAAGGCTGGCCGCTGTTACCAGACCGAATATAAAGCCTGTGCAGCCTGCGGATAAATCCATACACGCGCAGTCATCGATATCGAGCTGCTTTTGTATAAGGCTCGCAACCGAAGGCGTTAAACATTCGCCTGTAAATGTGCTTGCTATTATCAGCCGCACGTCTTTTTTATCAACTCCAGCCTGTGCCAGCGCGCGCACCGCCACATCCGTGCCCATACTGACGGCGGTCTCGTCCGATGCTATATAACGCGTTTTTATGCCCGTGCGTTTTGTTATCCATTCATCGCTCGTATCAACAAGCTTCTCAAGTTCAAAATTTGTTACTCTTCTCTTTGGCACGCTTTTTGCAATGCCTGCAATCTCAACCGGTGCAATCAATTTTTTTACAGCCCTCTCATACCTAAAAATTTTTCGTGCCGCATCTCAACCAATCTGCTTACGGGTATTTTAGTAAGCCTGTTTAATATGGTAACACATTCGCGGCGAATATCATTAACGCTTTGATCCATATTGAAGCGGTCGAAGCCCTCCGGCTCCTGTATTACGCTATCAACAATATTGAACTGCTGCAAATCATTTGCAGTCAATTTTAAGCTTTCGGCAGCCGTTTTTGCAAGTGAACTGTCTTTAAACAGTATTGATGCACAGCCTTCGGGCGATATGACCGAGAAGTAACTGTTTTCCATCATTATCAGCCTATCTGATAAAGATAATGCAAGAGCACCGCCGCTTCCGCCTTCTCCTATTATAATAGTAATAACAGGCGTCTTTAATGTGGCCATAAGCCGCAAATGTTTTGCTATTATAAACCCCTGTCCTCTTGCTTCCGCCTCTATGCCCGGAAATGCCCCCGGCGTATCTACAAGGCAGATAACAGGTCTCGAAAATTTTTCCGCCTGATTTAGCGCGCGCATCGATTTTCTGTATCCTTCGGGGTGCGGCATGCCAAAGTTGCACATCATTCTTTCTTCAAGCGTATGGCCTTTCTGCTGGCCGATAATAGTAACAGGCCACTTTTCGAACCAGGCTATCGCTGTAATTATTGACGGGTCATCGCCGAAACAGCGGTCGCCTTTTGTTTCAAAAACGCCGTGAAACAGTTTGGCGATATAATCTCGCGCCTGCGGCCTGTTTTCCTTGCGCGCGTTGCGCACTCTTTCCCAGGGTTTGTCGTTTGCATTTTTTATGTTAACTTCTTCTTTATTTGCAGCCATCATATAAAGCATCCCCTTTCAGAGTTTTTTAACCAACCGGGGCATATCAGTCTTGCAGTGGAGCGAAAGAATATCCGCCAGCGTGTCGCGCATATCCATTCTGTCTACAATGCGATCTATTAGCCCATGCTCATAAAGATACTCCGCCGTCTGAAATCCTTCCGGCAATTCGTCTTTTACCGTCTGCTGTATAACACGCGGACCGGCAAATCCTATTAGTGCTTTTGGTTCTGCAATGGTTATATCCCCCTGCATAGCAAAACTGGCTGTTACGCCGCCCGTCGTCGGGTGAGTCAGCACATTTATGTGCAGCAGCTTATGCTTGCTGTGCCGCGCAAGCGCTATCGTTGTCCGCGACATCTGCAGAAGTGAATGAATGCCCTCCTGCATACGCGCGCCGCCGGATGCACAGAAGATAATCAGCGGAAGGTTGTTTATAATAGCAAATTCAGTTATAATGACTATTTTTTCGCCCACGACGGTACCCATGCTGCCCATCATAAAATATGAATCCATAACAGCCATAGCAGTCCGCAGGCCTTTTATTGTTGCCTTCCCGATAACTACGCCTTCCTGAACATTTGACTTGGATTTTTCACTCGCTATTTTTGTCTTGTACCCCGGAAACGAAAGCGGGTCCTTGCTTTCGGCATCCCGTTCTATCTCAATAAAACTGCCGGAATCTGCAATCATATCTATTCTGTTGTATACGGGCTGCCGGAACAAAAATCCGCAGAACGGGCAGATAGAATAGTTTGCGTGAACGATATCCGCCACCATTTCTTTACCGCAGTCACCACAGCGCAGCCGTTCTATATTGTCCAAAGCTTTTGCGTCGCCAGTTCTTATTTCCTCTTTAAACAGATTCATAGCTGCCTCCGGAAAAACGGTTATAGAACTGCTGCTCTATCCATTTAGTATGGACATTGCCTGAAATAAAATCGTTATCGCTTAATATAGCGCGGGCAAACTCGGTATTGTGGCTTATGCCCTCTATCTTTAATTCATCCAGCGAAGCTGTGCTTAAAGCTATAGCCTCGTTACGGTTTTCTCCTGTGCAGACAAGCTTTAACACCAAAGAATCGTAAAATGGCGATATTTCATCGCCTGCGCAGTAGCCCGTATCTATCCTCACGCCGCATCCGCCAGGCAAACACATGTTTTTGATAATTCCCGGAGACGGCCTGAATTTTTCGGATACGTTTTCCGCGTTAATCCGGCATTCTATCGCATGGCCTTTTTGCACCAGCTTATCCTGCGTGACAGAAAGATGATGGGACATCGCTACATGTATCTGTGCTTTTATTAAGTCTATGCCATATATGCACTCCGTTACAGGGTGTTCCACTTGTATGCGAGTATTCATTTCCATAAAATAAAAGTTATTATCTTCTGTAAGAAGGAACTCCACCGTGCCTGCGTTTTTGTATCCCACGCATTTTACGATTTCCACGGCCGTCTGCTGCATTTTTTTCAGCACACAAGTATCGACATTAGCCGCCGGTGCTTCCTCTATTAGTTTTTGGTTCCTGCGCTGAAGGCTGCACTCCCGTGTGCCAAAATGCAGCGTTGTGCCGTATTCATCCGCCAGTATCTGAACCTCTATGTGCCTTGCATTTGGCAGGTACGCCTCTATATAGACCGCTTTGTCTCCGAAAGCAAGCTCGGCTTCGCGGCATACAAGCGGAAATTCATGTTTTAATTCCTCTACGCTGTTTATGATACGAATACCTTTGCCGCCCCCGCCTTTTACCGCTTTTATCATCAGCGGAAAGCCTACTCTTTGCGCAACATCCAAAGCGCTTTTTAAGCTCTCTATCGCTCCGTCGGAGCCGGGGACGACAGGGAACCCGTTTTCAATCATTATCTGCCTTGCTTTTCGCTTATCGCCCATCAGCTGCATGACGTTCGCGTCCGGCCCTACAAAACGCAAACCTGCTGTCTGGCAGCTTTGGGCAAACTCTGCATTTTCGGCCAAAAACCCTACTCCGGGATGAACAATATCAGCGCCATAGGCGCTTGCTGCCGCAAGCAAAGCGTTTATATTCAAATAGCTCTTCTGCGCTGCGCGAGGTCCGATGCATACGCTGTAATCAGCAAGCCTGGTATGCATGCTTCCCTCATCATTTTCAGAATACACAGCTATCGTTTTAAGATTGAGTTTTTTGCATGTCCGAATGATACGGACGGCTATCTCACCTCTGTTGGCAACAAGAACCGTATTCATGCTAGTCTTCCTTTGCGTATATGAAAAGCAGATCGTTCACAGAAACTGGCTTGGCGTCAGATAACAGCACTCTTTCTATAATGCCCGTCTTTGGAGCGCTGATCTCGTTCATCATTTTCATTGCCTCTATTATGCAGACAGTATCTCCTTTTTTTACCCTGCAGCCTTCTTTTACAAACGGCTCCGCGCCGGGCTCTTTTGCTACATAAAACACGCCTGAAATTGGTGCTGTAATTACATCATCAGTATTGATGGCTTGCTTATCCTCTTTTGGCGCAGCAACTTCTTGTATTTTCTGCTCTTTAGGAACCGACTGTATTTCTGTTATATCATGCCCAAAGCGACCGCAGTGTCTCTCAAGGCACAGTTTAATATCCTGTATTTGAATTTCTATTTTATCAAATGAAGATTTTTCGGTTTTTTCAATAAATTCGTATATTTTCTCTATGTCCATTAAACCACTCCTTTTATCATAAAAACACAGTAAACAGCCTTAAGTTAGCAATGCTAACAAGCATATATCTACGCAATAATATCGTGCGTATGTGCATATGTCAATGTTGAATAATATTCTTTTGTTACGAAAAATTCCGAATTCTCTCTAAAAATGTTACAAACCCTTTAGAACTTAGCGATGTTTATCGATTTCTCAGGCATTAATAATCGCTTATATATTAATAATTCCCGATTTTTTTGTTTTAACAAATACACAGATCAGCTTATATTATTTTTAATATTTTTTTAAAATAAAGTTATTTATTAGGGCTTCTCTAGACTCTTTTTTCTGTATTACATACTATAAATAAAAATAATATAAAATGGGAACCAGCCAATGCTGCCAAAAAAAGAATTGCATTCGCTGGCTGATTTACTGGATATTAACAAATAAACCTGCAAAATAACCGTTTTGCTCCGCAAGCATATATCTAATAGACCTGCCTTTAAAAGTTGTCAAAGGCCGGTCTATTTAGGGCCTATGTGTCATGGCGCAGATAATTTTTTTATAAATCATCCATATCTTCATAAATATCCGGCATCATATCCCATGCTCCGGGCACTCCGTACCATCCGCCGGTATTTGCCGTAAACGGAGAATATCTGTCATCTGCATACTCACATCTGCCAAACCGGTCACAGCACCTACCAAATCTGTCACAGCATCTGCCAAACTGATCTACAAAATAGCATCTCTGACGCGGAAAACCTATTAATACAGGCGGCACAATAAATCTTGGAAAACGCCGTGCTCTATCCGGAGAACGCGGAAACTGTCTTGCCGGGACTCTGCCGCGTGGAAAACGCGTGGCTCGGCCTCGCTGAGCAATTTGCATATCTGGCATATTAGTCAATCTCCTTTCAGTTATAATTATTAATGCATTGACTATGTTGGTGTATATTATGAAAACCTTATCTTTTATGTTCTGATTGAATGGATAGTCCGTTAAAAATCCTTGCGGTATTGGGTTAGGCTTAAAAAGCGAAAGCTTTTTAAGCTTGAATGAAAATAAAAAGGGCATCCGATTAGGACGCCCAGAGTTCAAAAATTACTTTTACATATTCTTTATACGCTCTTCAAGCGCGCTTAACTGGTTTCTTAGCTCCTGAGGCATTCTGTCCCCAAATTTAGCATAATGTTCCTTTATCGATTCCACTTCTTCAAGCCATTCGTCCTTATCAACATTTAGAAGCTTTTCCATATCTGCATCGCCAACGTCAAGGCCGTCTAAAAGCAGCGCGTCTTTTGTAGGCATATATCCAATCGGAGTAGCATCTGCTTTTCCTGCTCCTGAAACCCGTTCAACAATCCATTTTAATACGCGGCTGTTTTCGCCAAACCCTGGCCAGAGCCAATTACCGTCTTCATCTTTTCTAAACCAGTTGACGTAGAAAATCTTAGGAAGTTTGTCTGCATCCGTCTTCTGACCGATATCAAGCCAGTGCTGCAGATAATCGCATATGTTGTAACCGCAGAACGGCAGCATGGCAAAAGGATCCCGGCGCACCTGACCAATTTTCGAAGAAATGGTTGCTGCCGTAATCTCAGAACCCATTATAGAGCCTATGAATATTCCGTGGTTCCAGTCGAAACTCTCATGCACAAGCGGTATTGTATGCGGACGGCGTCCGCCTATCAGTATGGCTGAAATGGGAACGCCCGCCGGGTCTTCCCACTCCGGAGCGATAACGGGGCATTGTGCGGCAGGGGCTGTAAAACGCGCATTCGGATGAGCGGCTTTTTCCTTATCGTTCGGCGTCCAGTCTCTGCCTTTCCAGTCTATAAGATGGTCGGGCGCATCGGTACCGATGCCCTCCCACCATACATCGTTATCGTCAGTTAACGCTGCATTTGTGTAAATAGTATTTTTCTTTATTGTTTTCATGGCATTCGGATTGGAATC
>CAZSMH010000038.1:14469-17036 GCA_964607965.1 uncultured Christensenellaceae bacterium | reverse complement strand
CCTAGTCAAATAAAAAAGCAGACATCCATCCATACAACGAATTTCTGTCTGCTTCATGACAATATACCAAACGAAAACAGGTGCAACGAGCAACCGTTCAATAGCTGTGCCTGCCTATCCGTTTTGATAAGTACAACAAAAAGAATCCGTTGACGGATGGTTCAATTTTGTATCAACTTACCAAATACGAATATAGTAATGCACAGATTTAATGCTCCTCTTTTTACGTTTGGAAACAGTGTAACATATATTATTGTATTTTTGCAATTACGTTTTTTGTCAGCGCCTTATTAACGGGCACTGACTGCAGAGACGTTTATTGTATGTCAAATTCGACGGCTGCATTCACCTTGCCACTGTCCGTATAAAAGGTCTTTATGATTCGATAATGACCGGGGGTCAAATTCTCATAATAGAATTGAAGTGAGAATTCTTTTTCATCGCTCCCGTTCGGTGGCAATATAAAGCCGATGTCCTCCCACGCAGCATCTTCCTTGAGGGGCACAACGTACCAGCTGCCCTCGCTCTCGATTTCCATATGCGGCTCTTTGCCGAATGTGACTTCGGTATCCGTGTTATTGATGTACTCAATCATTATCGATTCCGTTTCGATGGTCACCATTTCGTCCGCAATATGCATCTTAATACCCGAATCTTTTAGCTCGCCGTATTCTGATGGGTCAAGGCTGTCGATATCAAGACTCTGCGTACAAGCTGACATCGTCAGCATTAGAATCACTGTGATAAAAATTCCTATCGTCTTTTTCATTTAGCTTTTCCTTTCTTTTAATGAGACGTAAGTACACACTGAAAAGTTCCACCGAGAATTATTACCGATAGTGTTTTCTTTTATTAATCGTACCCTTTTCATTATTGTCTTTGTTCTGTTGATTTAATTGTGCCTGCTTTTCCGCAATTACCACAGCTCGTTCCAAAACAGCGTCGCACAACTTAATGTCTTTTCTGAGTGTTTTAATTCGTCCGGACAGGGCGCTGATCTGTGCTCCTAGCTGCGCCCTGCGTTCCTCCGGGACGGACACACGCCGTTTCTCATTTGACAGCGCCTTGTGTTCAGTGGTCAGAGCGGCAATCTGCCGCTCAGTATCTTCACGAGTATCGACGAGTTGCACGTCATTGTCGATGCCGTGCCTGTGCAAAAATTTTACCTGCTCCGTGATGGCATCCATCAAACGCAAATCCTCACGTAATATAAAAAATCGTGGTTGAAGACGATTTCTTTTAGTGTAATGAACCATTTTATTCGGGATAAAGATTAAAATGTTAAAAGAAATACCATCTGTCTGTAATTCGGCCTTGCCTTAAAATGCCTTATCATATAACTAATCGTTTTCTGTTTCACGAATTGACCTTGTCCGTATAACTGTATAGGCGGCACCTGTTATACATATAACTCCTATACCAATCCATCCGATTAAAAAGCTTTCCGTCTTATAAATAATGATTCCGGCAAAAGCCGCGGCAAGCTGGAACGCCGAAAGCACCAGCACCACCACACGCGGGCTTTTCAGCCTCTTGCTTAAACCATGGTGCAGATGATGCTTGTCCGGCTTCATTATCGGTTTTTTGAGAAGAATGCGGCGCAGCACCGACATCGAAAGGTCTATGATAGGAACCAGCATAATGTAAACAGGCACCACAACTTCTATAAGGTTCTTTTGTGACATGCTCATTATAGTCATTATTCCCAGCATGAAACCTATAAACATGCTGCCTGCGTCTCCCATAAATATTTTCGCCGGACTGATATTGTAAACCAAAAAACCCAGTATAGCGCCGAACAGCGCGAGAGACGTCGGCAAAGCCAGCTGCGTACGTCCCTGAAGATAAAATATAATAGCGAAGGCCGCCACAGAAACCAGCGAAAGACAGCTTGCCAGTCCGTCAAGACCGTCCGAGAGATTTATGGCATTGGTAATAGCTACTATCCAGAAAACAACGCCTAACGAAACAAGCAGAATAGTAAAAACGTCCGACCTCATTAATGCTGCCGGAAAATAAAACTGCAGGCAGCCCACAAGCACAATAATCGCAAGTATGAACAATGTTACAAGCCTGCGTTTTGCGCTCAAAGAGAGTATATCGTCAATAAGCCCCATCAGGGTAACGCCCGAAATGCCTACGATAAATGCGGCCACTATATTGGTTAAAAGCCCTTCCACAAAAAATACGATATACAGCACTGTTGCCGCAATTGCGGACAGGTATATTGCTACACCGCCCATAAGCGGTACAGGAACAGTATGCATCTTGCGTTTGTTTGGATGGTCGAGTATTTTTAATCTTCGCGACACGGCTATCATGACAGGCGTTAACAAGAGCGACAAAGCTAATGATATAATCGCAACTATTAAGTAGTGTTTCATATGAGAAAGCAGGCGCAAGCACCGCTTTGGGTCCTTTCAAATTATTATATAATTATAGGTGAACATAAAACCTCTGTCAAACATATTATTTATTACTTTTATTATAATAATACCGTATATATAAAGAGCCGGACTGCGCTTTCCGGCTCTAACATGTTTTATAATAAACTTTTTATATGGCGC
>CAZSMH010000038.1:8693-14369 GCA_964607965.1 uncultured Christensenellaceae bacterium | reverse complement strand
TTTGTTTTGTAAGGTAATAGTCTTTTGCCCTCGGCGGCAGAAAATATTTAAGCTCCGGCCTGTTTTTTGCGCAGGCTCTGGGCGTTATCCCAAACTGCCTGCCGAATGCTCTTGTGAAACCTTCGTGGGAACTGAACATAAAATCGAAAGCCACATCAACCACCTTGGCTTTCCCGTCCATAAGAGTTTGCGCCGCTTTTGACAGCCGTAAAGCCCTTATGTATTCGAACGGCGCATATCCTGTCAGTTCCTTAAACGCACGGGCTGCATGCCACGGGGAATAACCCGCCGCTGCCCCCAGCTGCGAAAAGCTTATAGTATTTTTTATATTCGCAGCAATAAAATCCTGCATTCTCGCAACCGCCGCAACCTTCTGCCAATGCTCCATGCCATTACCTCCGCAGAAAATGATACGAGAAAATACGAAAACGTTCTTGACCTTTGTTGCGCTTTATATTATAGAATTTTTTTTCGAGGTTGACAAATATATCTGTAATAGGGTTTTGCAAATTTTTTTAATCCGAAAATCCTCCTAAAAGGTATCCTTCTAAACCGTCTGCCCGCTTGCCGCGCCTGCCGAATGGCTCGTGCGAAGCGGCAGGACTGGCTGCGGGCGCAAGCTGCCTTCTTGAACACCAGTAACGCAGCGCATCGGGGCTGTGAGTTATATCGTGCGGCTCCTTTGCAGCGTCTCCGGTACGCAGCTTGTCATGCCGCAAAAGCGGCAGACACCGCAGCAGAGGCGTGCACGCGGAAAATATTAATAGACGGGGTTTTCCCTGTGAAACTCTCAAATACTCTTTTACGTTAAGCCAGCCGTCAATCCTGCTGCTGCCCGCCTTAACAAGCGGCACTCCGTTCTGCGCGAATATCTCTGCGGCGCTGCGTCCGGTATCCTGCCTGCGGTTCCATAAGTCCGGCGGCGCGATATATTCCTCCACATGCTCGCTTTGCGATTTCTTTATGACTGCCGCCGCCTCGGATATTGTCAAATCAGGGCGCTCTATACTGCGGTAACAATAAGCGCGCCCGTCTTCGTCTACCGCGAACCAGAGCACCGCCAGCATATCAAGGCCGTAGTCGAGCGCGGCGCTTTTACGCCAGTTAAGCGGCAGCTCAAAAGGTTCTGTTACGTGCGTTTGTTCATTAAACTCACCGAAAAACTGACCGGCAAATACATTCCAGTCTCCGTCCAGCCATGCGCGCCTTAAAGCAGGCGGAAAGCTCTGAAGCTGCCTTATATAATCGGCTCCCTGCATGGCTTTCTCGTGCAGCGCCGTTTTGGAAAGCGCTCCGCCATGCTTTTTAAGCTCCGCGTACGCTTGCCTGTAACCTTCGTCGGAATCAAAAAGCGGCGCGTTGTCGTATACGCGCGCCTGTATAAAAGTATAATCGCGCCCGTTTTCACCCCGCCGGAATTCCCTGTCTATAAAAAGCCGCTT
Source organism: uncultured Christensenellaceae bacterium (assembly GCA_964607965.1). Classification (GTDB taxonomy): domain Bacteria; phylum Bacillota; class Clostridia; order Christensenellales; family SZUA-584; genus SZUA-584. The sequence continues at coordinate 12,927 of CAZSMH010000038.1, read as the reverse complement.
TACCCATGCATGCCCGACGCCTCCCGGGTTGCATGTTATATAAGTGCGTTTAGGATAATTGCCCGTACCCCGTACACACGCGCAAAGCCATGAAAACTGGTATTCAGTCAGCTGCGTTGCCTCGTCAAGAAAAATTACGTCATACTCCTGCCCCTGATACTGAAGCACGTCTCCCTCGTCGCTGCAGTAACCGAGCTTTAAGCGCGAACCCCACGGGAAAGTGAAGGCCTTCTCCCCTTCGTTGTATTTTGGCTGGTACTCTATCGGCAAAGATGCATAAGCAGCCTTTAAACGTTTCGTATGGTTTTCGTGAAGTTCCGGGAAAGTCCTCCGCACAATAAGCATCTGTATGCCTGGATAATAGAAAGCAAGGTAAGTAGCCTTCGCGCGTATTGCGTGAGATTTTCCGCCTCCCTTTGCGCCGCCGTACCCGATAAACCGCGTACGTGCCAAAAGAAAAGCCTCCTGTTTTTTAGTCGGCTTCCCAAAAGCGCTTAATAAACTATTCTCTAAGCTTTGTATTTTCATATAAAAAAAAGCGCCTTTTTTGTGGCGCTTTGCACTCCTTTTTTATTCCTCTATGTGTATTACCTCCACCGGACAGCTTTCGGCGGCATTTTTCGCCGCGTCTTCAAATTCCTTTGGTATCTCGTCCGCTATTGTTTCCGCGGGGCCGTCCTCCCCCATACGGAAAACTTCGGGACACGTATCCGCGCACAGTTCGCACAGTATACACCCATCGCGGTCTATCAAAGCTTTCATACTGTTCCCCCCTTTTTAAGGTCAAATCACTGGTAGTATTTCCTTTTAACGCTATGCTATTCACAGCTACCGCGCATATTTTTTAAACTTGCCTAAATCGAAAGGAGGCATTGCACACGCCTGGCAGTTTTCGCCCAGAGCGCCCGTTGCCTCAAGCTGTTTTAAACACAGCGAAGAGGGTTTGTCGCTTTCCTCCCAGAAACGCTGAAGATGCAGCAGCCCCATCTCTGTGCAGGCGGCAAGCTGTATGTTGGGAGATGCGCAGCCAAAGTCCTCGCTTTTAAAGTATCCCTGACGCCACAGGCTAAGCCTTTCGCGGGTTATCCCAAGCACTATGCAAAGCCCCGCGATGCTGTACTTTCCTGCATCTGCCGCGTCTTTTAAATAAAGCTTAATTCTTTTTTCTATCTGCTGTGTATCAACATGCCATGCGCCGTCTAATTCGACAGTATAATCCTCTTTTAGATTTAATCCGGTGCCGCTTATCCGATCTTTTCTTTTTACCATATATATCACCTACATAATTTTTGCTGATAAAAGCTTAAAACAAAAATTAACTCCGTATCGCTCAAAAAGCTTCGCCGCATGTTCTCACCGGGGCGCTGTTATGGTATAATAATGATGTGCTTTTGCATAAGAATTAATCCCGCGCATACGGATTTAAAGAGAGGAAGCTTTTTTGACCGTTATCACTATATCCAGGCAGCAGTGCAGCTTTGGAGACGAAATAGCCGCCGCGCTGGCTCAAAAACTTGGGTTTGCTCTTATAAAACATGAAACGCTGATTTCGGAATTTTTCGGCGATGCAACCGCCCACGAGCGCCACATGCTTACCGAAAGCGCTAAATTTTACTTAACGGAAAAAGAAGAGGGCGTTACATACTTGAATGTTCTTATAAGCAGGCTGCGCGAATATGCGCAGCGGTACGATTGCGTTATGGTCGGTTTTGGCTCTCAGGCCATATTTGCGGATGACAAAGATGCTCTGCACATAAGAGTTTTCACGCCTGACGATTTAAGGATAGCCCGCCTGCAGCGGCAGTACCGCGTATCGGAGGAGCAAGCCTTAAAGATACTGGAAAAGACGGACAGGAAACAAAAAAAATTTGTCTTTAAACTGTTCGGCATATCTATAGGAGATATTGCGAATTACCACATGATACTTAACACCTGTGCGCTTACCGTTGACGAGTGTGTGTCTGCTGTTATAGCTATGCATAACCAGCGTACCGTTATAGAACGGATAGAACAGGAGACCCTTGAGGGCGCAGCGCAGTGCAACCTGTCTGATTTTGCTCTTCTTAAAAACCAGTCGGAAGCAGAGTTCGCGCGTCTTCTTGATATGTATCATATTGACTGGGTATACGAGCCTAAAACATTTCCCGTAGAATGGGATGCTTCCGGTAATGTTACATCCGCATTCAGCCCGGATTTTTATTTGCCTAAGTTCGATACTTATATCGAGCTGACAACTATGAACCAGAGATATGTCACCGAAAAGAACAAAAAAATAAAAAAGCTGCGCGAGCTGTACCCCGGCATCAATATTAAAATCGTTTACAAAAAGGATTTTCATTCGCTGCTCGGCCGCTTTTTCCCCAACGGAGAATAACAAATGAATCAGCCATCTTACAAAAGAACTGCGTTTACAGCGCAGCAGATTGAATCCCGCGTCACAGAATTGGGCAGAAATATATCCAAAGACTACGAAGGAAAAGAGCTTGTGTTAATAGCGCTGCTTAAAGGTTCGCTGTATTTCTGCGCGGATTTGACGCGCGCCATATCAATGCCGGTGATTATTGATTTTATGTCAATAGGCGTATATGCTTCAAACCAGGCGGGCATTGTGCGCATAACCAAGGACCTTGACATAGACATAACCGGTAAGCACGTGCTTATACTGGAAGATATAGTACGTACCGGCTTAACGCTCGGATACTTAGTGCAAAGCCTTGAGGCGCGCCGGCCTGCCAGCGTTAAGGTATGCGCTTTATTTGTTAACCCGACTCAAACTCTTATAGACGTTCCGCTGGCTTACACAGGTTTTACGGTGTCCAACGAATGGCTTATGGGTTACGGTATGGATGCAGACGAAAAATGGCGTAATCTGCCGTACGTTGTGGAGATTGAAAAAGGCACAAATTAATATGTCTTATTCGGAGGTAATTTAGATGAAAATACAAAAACCTATCATTATTATTGCTGTGTGTTTAGCTTTTTTTCTCGTCGGCTGCACCCCGCAGGATACGCAGACGCCACAGCAGTCCGCTCCCCCGGAGCAGTCCGCCCCGCCGGAACCGGATGCCTCGGGAACCGCACAGATACCCGATGAGCAGGATGATGTGTCCGAAGCAACGGAAGAAATTTTTAAAATATCCAGCAGCGGCATAACGGACGGCGTTATAGCGGATAAATACGGAATGCGCGGCAGCCAGCTTGCAAAGAACGGAATACCCACGCTTTCACTGCCCGTAAAAATTGAAAATGCTCCAAAAGGAACGGCCTGCTTTGCCGTTGTAATGACAGACCCCGATTCCGAGCCGCTCTGCGGCTATACGTGGGTGCACTGGCTGGCGGTTTTTGATGACCAAATGCTACCGGAGGGCGCAAGCATCGATATGGCAGATAAACTTTTACAGGGTAAAAATGATTTTCAAGATATCGGTTACGGCGGCCCCACCCCGCCCGATAAAACGCATACATATGTAATAACCGTCTATGCGCTGGATGCGATGCCAAAGCTGGAAAACGGTTTTGCAAAAGCCGAACTGCTTGATGCTATTGACGGCCATGTGCTGACGGAGGCTGAAATAAAGGCCAGCTATTCAAATAAGTAAAGTTGTTTCTGTTAAAAGGGCTGATTTTAGGCTCTTTTTTTGTTTTTTGGCTTTATCAAGTATCATTGATTAATAACATATGATATAATGACATAATCTGTTTTGGCACTTTTAGTTATTTCTATAAAGGAGCGTTAATTATGTTTTGTACTAAATGCGGTTATAACAATACCGACAACGCGGCGTTCTGTATACAGTGCGGCGCAGCTATTACAGCCCCAAACGCGCAGCCTCCCGCACAACAGGCACCTGCCGAGCAACCTGCCGAGCAACAGGCACCTGCCGAGCAGCAGCCTCCCGTACAGCAGGCACCTTTCGCACAACAGCAAACCGCCGGGTACTATCAGCCCCAATACCCGCCCGCAGGATATCAGCAATATCCACCTTTGCATATGCATAGACCTAAAAAGAAGGGCGGACTTATAGCAGGGCTTATTATAGGCTTTGTTCTGCTGCTTGCAGCGGCTGCCGCGGCTGTATACTTTTTTGTTTTAGATTCCCCTGCCGGCAAATGGTATAACGCCGAGCGCGGCATGGCATTATCGTTTGGCGAAGATAATTCCGTAACGCGCTATTCTCTATCCGGTACTGCTAAAATGACATTCGAGTACGACAAAATAAGCGGCAAAGGCTCT
>CAZSMH010000038.1:0-8593 GCA_964607965.1 uncultured Christensenellaceae bacterium | reverse complement strand
TACATATACGTTCGATCCGCAGTCAAACTCCGGTACGGCAACGGCAAACGGGCAGACTATTCAGTTTAACCTGCAAAACGATGTTCTGATAATCGATAATACTGAGTTCACACGTACTTACGCGGAGCCGCCGGAAGTTATAACATTTACTCCTGTTATAGGCACATGGTATGAAACTACGGGTATAAAGGGCTCAGTAAATTTCTTTGAGGATAACAGCGCCTACGTGGTTGTAAACGACCAAATATACTATGGCTCATATACTTATAACCAGACCAGCGGCGAGGGGCAGCTGACGATAAAATATACCGATAAAACTGAAACAAAGAATTTCTCAGTTACCGGCGATACGCTGTATCTTGACGGTTATATTTATACTCAAAACTATGTGCAGCAAGCAGCCGGCATTACAGGCACATGGTACAGCGCAACGGGCGAAAAAGGCATATTCATGTTTGACGGGCTTGGCGGTGTTTATTATGAATGGACCGGCAAGACTTATTACGGATCATATTCTTTCGATACGGCAACAGGAACAGGCTCTTTAACGCTCACTGTTGCAGACGAAACGGAAACAACTGATTTTTCTCTCTTAAGCGGTCAGCTTATAATTGAAGACGAAGTTTTCATAAGAGAATTTGTGGAACAGGTAGTGCCGCAAGCTTCGGCAACAGAGGCGCCGCCTGTATAAGGCATAAATGATAAAGGCATATTAATGAAAACCGGCGTTTACCATAGCGCCGGTTTTGTTTTTGTATATAAAGAAGCTCCAGCGAACCCTCATTCAAGCGCTTGCCTCAGCGTCATCCCATTGTGCAAATTTTATTTCCTTTCACTGCCTGCCGTGAGTTCTTCAAATCCATCTTTGCTGCAGCACCTGCATACGTTTATGCTTCGACCTTCGCCTCAGACATCACTTTTGCATACGCCCGCTTTAAAACTTCTTTTCAAAACCCTTGCCTGCGTGTCCGGCTTGCTTTAAGCTTTCAGCTTGCTTTCGCCTGCTTTGGCTTATCGCATTTGCTTTCCGCACTTGAGTGCGGCGACTATCGCTGGAGGTTAAAAGCACTCCCCTTCGGTATTCCCTGGAGCGTGTGAGTAGTTTAACTTATAACTATATATTAATCAAGTCCTGTAAAACGCCGAAATCTTTTATTATTGTATAATATATCCTGTTTTCATCATATTTTTTTGTTTTTCTTACTATCTCACGTTTTATTGTTTTCAATCGGAAAGTTTACCTTATTATTGGCATATTTTTTAACCGATTAAGCGTGTATATCAACGGCCGGGCGGAGCATAATAATAAAGAGGTGGAAAGGAAATGTTTTTGCAACATGGACTTGACTTCTCGCACAGTAATCCGGAGATAGATGATGCTTTGTTTAGTCCGGGTGACTGACAGCCTTCAAAGGCTGCGTGCTTTTGGAGGAACAGAACGGGTCTGGAGCCCGTTCTGTTTTTTTACTCGTATTTCAAAAAAAGAGGGTGTAGCATCTCTATTTATGTGCCGCCGTATTTGTTAAAATGCAGTTTCTCAAAGGGCAGTTTATTTTCTTTGTGCTCCGGTTTTGTCTCGTCCGGATACCCTGCGGCTATTATGCATTCAACTTCGAATCCGTCAGGTATATTAAGTATTTCTTTAACATAGTCCGATGCCGCGGCATCGCTGACGCTTTTTCTTTCTCTTATCTGTATCCAGCAAGAGCCAAGCCCCAAAGCATGAGCGGATAACTGTATGATAATCGCGGCTATGGAAGCATCCTCTATCCATACATCGGATCTTGAAGGGTCAGCTATAACTGCTATGCCAAGCGGCGCCCCTGAAAGAAAGGAAGAGCTGTGCTCCCTGCACTTTGACAGCTTTAAGAGCAAATCCTTATCCGTTACGGCAACAAACTCCCACGGCATTCTTGAGCGCGATGAAGGCGAAAGCACAGCACTTTTTAAAATAATATCAATCTTATCCTTTTCTACTTCTCTGCACTTAAATCTTCTGATACTTCTTCTTGATATAAGCAGGTTTTGCAGCATGCGCCATTTCTCCTTTCAAGTAATTTTTGGTGTTCATAAAGTATAAAGCTTTTCCGTATAATCCTTTACAAAATATCTTTTGCCCTTCTGAATTACCGTATGCCCTTCGGTTTCTAATAAAAGCTTGTGCCCGTCAATGCCACCGGGATATTTTTCGTTTAGTTCTCCTTCTTTTTTCAGCGTTCTCCAGTAAGGAGTAGGATCGGTTTTTCCTTCAAAAGATGCGTGCGCCGCAATATTAATAAATATTCCCGCTGTTAAATGGCAGGTATAATCAGCGTCGTATTTTTTGGCAAGGCAGCTTCTTATTGCATCTGATGTTATCACTTTTCCAGCCGGCACTTTTTTCATCATCTCATCGTATGCCAGCGGCGGTGCAATAAGCATTTTTGTACCGCCGTACCTTAAAGCCGCCTTTGGGTCCAAAACTTCAACTATTTTGGGCATATCCTTGCTGTCATTAAGTTTCTCTGCGTACGTTTTTTTCCCCATTTTCTCCTCCGCTTAAATCAAATTTGTCTTGAAAGCGTATATGTTCTGCCGTTTTTGCAGCAGTAAACGCTTATTGTGTCTTTATCTATGTATTCAAACTCAAACGCTTTTACGTCACTGCTGCCCCTTGTTTTTATATAAACCGCCGCATCGCCAAAATAACAGTATCTGCCCTTCTCCCATGGCAAATTGGTGGTTACGCTTTGATCTTCCGCTGTAATTAACGTATTGCCTTTTTTATCCTTCCATTCGCCCTTGAGGAACATGCCTATTATATCCTCCCGCATGAAAATCAAAGACATATCGATTTCGTCCGCACAGAGCATAAGCTGCTCAAAGCCGCTCTGTTCAAGCTCTGTACCCGGCGATAAAACGCTGCACAAAATACCAAAACTATCGGCCTGCATATGCCCGGGCACTGCCGAAAAATATTCGGCGGCTTTTGAATAATCGCTGTTATTGTAATACTCAAACGCTTTCTCGTAAATGCCCGTGTTAAGGCTGCTTATAAGCGTCTCACAGTCCTTATACGGGCAAATGGCAGCTAATAAGCAACGCGCCGACAAAAGTTCTCCGTTTTTTTTAAGCGCGGCGGCTCTTTTGTACGCGGCCTCTTTTGCCATATTGCGGGCATCGCGATAGCCTCCTAGCGCTTCAAACTGTGTTTGCGCCTGCTGAAAGTATCCCTCTTCAAGCTGATGCAAAGCGCGGCTGTACCTAGTCTTATCCACCATTAAAGCGGCGCCGCGGTAGTCTCCCATCGCCGCGAAAAGGCGTTCGGCTTCATCAAAGCTTCCTTCATCCCCAAGTATGCCCGCGTTTATATAAAGCCTTAGCTGCTTTGCGTCTTTGTAAAAGGCAGGCACTCCGTCAAGAGAACGTTCAGCCTTGTCAAAAGCGCCTTCTTCTGCATACTTTTCCGCCTGCGCATAGTTTATTTCGCTTACCGCTAATGTGCCGAAAAACAGCGCTGCCACCGTAACTATCAGCAGCGCCAGCCGTTTTGAGTTTCTGACGGGCGCGGTTTTTGTACAATCTGGTGAAAGCGACTGTATCGCTTCGCAAAGAGCATCAAGCGAGGCCGCTCTTTGAGAAATATCCGGCGCAAGCCCTTTTTCCACCTCATCGGCAACGGCTGAAAACCGTTTTGGCACAGGCGTTATAAACGCCGGTTCCCCCTGCCGCCTCTCGAATGCCGCCTTAGGCAGTTCTCCGGTCATAAGAAAAAAAACCAGCGCGCTTGCTTTGTAAACATCGCTCCGCCGGTCTTTAAGGCTGCCTGAATATTGTTCGGGCGCGGAATACCCCGGTCTTAATCGCGTTTTATAAAAAGCCTTAGGCAAAAGCTTAAAAGTGCCGCGGAAACCTATTTTTGCAATATTTTGAGCGCATATATCAAAACCGCACCGTCCGGTGCTGTGCAGCGCATTAATTTGCCTTAATACAGGCAGTATATCACACAGCTGCATGCCGTTTTTGCCCGGCGTCTTTTCAGTGCGGAGCTCTTTGGTTTTACGCATAAAAACACCTTTTCGACCATAATATACATTTATTATACAGACCGCGGGAGTGTTTTTCAACCGGGCTTTTTTATGAGTCTTTTATTGCCTTTGTACGCTTTTTGCGCGGCTTTACCGTTATCTCGCGCAGCAATGCGCCGCTCGTGTACACTTTTATTACATAGTTTTTCTGTTCTTCCAGCGGACCGAAAACAAACTCGCCGCCATTGTCGGTAATGGTATCGGCAACGGGCTCATCTTTTTCCCCGCTGCATAAAAAAAGCCGCACTACAGCGTTTTTTACAAGACAGCCTTGGGTATCATACACTGTCCCGTGAACGATGCTGCACTGCTGCTGCGGCAGCGTTACTACCGCTTCAATACGCTCGTTTTTTTGTGGCGTAAAAGAAAATCTTAAAGGATACCGAAGCATATAAACCTCCTTTTTTACATCTTATTCCGTTACTTTGCCTAAAATGTATGGTATAATTCGCAATAAACTGCGGCGGAGAATATCCGCGGCTAAGGGAAGTAAACATGATATTCGGGAAAAAGACATTATCATCAGATTTCGGCGTTTTTGAAAGCGACAGCTGCGGGCAATGCGGCTGTACATCGTACCGCTTTGTATGCAAGACCGACTATGCAGTATTGTTTTTCGCAAATACTGTTCCCCTCGGCACCAGGTACGAAACCGTATGCGATTCGTGCGGCAATACACGGGCGCTGTCTAAACAGGCCGGGCGCGATGTTGCTAAACAATTCTTCGCTGAAAAATACCGCTCCCACAATATATTAAAAAAACTTAGAGTTACCGCCCTGCTTGCCGTTGTGCTTTTGCTTGCGGCGCTGCCTTTAGTCCTTTCGGGGCCTGTTGCCAGCCCGCAGCTTTTCAAGAGTTTTGTAGAGAAAGACGGCGTCTACAGCATACAGAATTTTAACGGCGAAGAACTCGGGGCAATAGAAGTGATCTCCGGCGAAAAGCGCGCTGCATTGTATAACGACATAAGCGTACTTACGGGCGAACCGGGAGCGGACGGAAGCTTTTTAAAGCACGATTATTATACAGAGGTTGTTGACGAGACCGGAAAAACGTCAATGGAACGCAACCCGGATGCCCCCGGCTTTTTAAAAGACAGGCACGGTATGATTGTGCGTCAGTACAGCTATAACTTACAAACCGGCAGCCTCGGCTATCTGCGCGGCGTGGAAGATTTGTCGGCCATAAAGTACGAGCCCGGCAAGGCTGTGTATCCGTTCTCGTTTTATATTGACGGTTCATCCGAGCCAAAGTCTGTCACCTATGTTCTGTATATACTTGACGATAAAAGATTAGAAGCTATGTTTACCAGTGAAAAAGAGCTTTTGCTGACTACGCTTACCGTTTCGGAATACGAAAACGGCCGTGTTATGACAAAAAACGCTTATTATTTTGAAACAACTAATGCGGCTCCCCTGCGCGGCTTGTCGCCCGAAAGCCCGGCACAGGATTATATCGCTTTTATAGACCAGCATAAGCCGGAGCCGGTAATCAGCTACGCATATACTTATTTTGAGGAAAGCCAGGTTTTCACTTCCATCGCCATTGACGGTATAAACAGCGCGGGCGAAATGCAAAGCTTTAAGCAGGATTTTGTAGTAACCAAAAACGGACGCTTTTATATACAAACTGAAAAGTAGGCGCATTACATTTAATACATACGGGGGGCAATATGAAAATACGAAATATCATACCTCAAATATTAACCGTGCTGCTTGGTCTGGCGGTTTTATGCGCCGCAGCATTTTTAGCTGTAAACATCATTGTAATAGACTTATCCGAGCAGTATATATGCGGCACGGACGGTATAGAGTCTCTGAAAGAGGCGGACTGCGTGCTTGTTTTAGGCTCGCTTGTATATGACGATGCCAGCCTATCCCCCATACTTGCCGACCGCGTGAAGACTGCTATTGATATATACAAGGCAGGCAAAGCGCATAAGCTGCTGCTTTCGGGCGACCATGGGCAGAAGAATTACGATGAAGTTAACGCTATGATGGAATACGCAATATCCCGTGGCGTGCCGAAGGAGGATATATTTCTTGACCATGCCGGTTTTTCCACTTATGAAAGCGTTTACCGCGCGCGGGATGTGTTTTTGGTGCAGAGCGCAATTATCGTTACCCAAAAGTTTCACTTGCCACGGGCGGTTTATACGGCGCGGGCTCTCGGTCTTGAGGCTTACGGCGTGGATTCCGATTTGCGGCGTTACGCGGACGAATTGTATAATAATACCCGTGAGAGCCTAGCACGGGTAAAAGATTTTCTCTATGTAAACATTTTTCTTCCGGAGCCTAAATACTTGGGCGAAGCTATACCAATATACGGGGAAAGCGGCGCAACTCACGATAAAGGCTGATGCACAAAAAACTAGTTCCTTATAACAAGCCGGCGAATATTGTTTATATAGTATTTTGTTACCTTAGTGAACACAAAGTCGTATAATATGAATGCGGCTTCAGCCACAAGAATTATAACCGCGAGCGCCCAGCCCGATGCCAGTATGTCTTCTATTACGGTCTGCCTTGCGAGAACGTAAATAAGCGATATGGCAACATTATAGTACAGCAGCTTTATCACGAAAGCTATAACTTTATCCTTTATGCGCATTTCTATATAATGTTTTGCTATGCCGTAGTGGCCGAAAAAAAGCACGTAGTACAAAACACGCGGTATAGGCATAAGCAAAAGCGACAAAACAGAGACTGCCGCAAACATAAGCAGCGCAAGGCCTATCTCCTCTTCAACCAAAAGCCCCATAACAAATACCGAGCTTAAAAAAAACATAGACAGGCGCAAAGTAGGCAGTATGGATGCTAAAAACAACACCAGCAGCGTCATGGACGCGAACATTGCGGTTAAGCTTACTCTGTGAGCAGTACGGTGAAAACGGGGCATGCTTTTCTCCTTCCTTTAAGATAAAGCGGCTAACAGCAGCGTATGCAGTCTCCGCCCATGCATTCGCAGCAGCAGTCCGCGCACATCAGCCCTGTGCACATATTGCATACGTTGCATCCACCGTCATTAGCCTGCCTGCCGTAATATGTCTGCCCGTATCCTCCCGCGCTTCTGTTGACGGTGTTATAAGCGTTTGCGTATTCGACGTTTGAAGGGTCAAGCCCTGCGGCCGTTGCAAAATGCTGGCGCGCTCCGTCGTACCAGCCTTTTCTTAGCAGTACCATGCCTTTAAGATAATGCCATTCGGCGGTACGCTCGGATATCGCATCCAGCATAGAGTCTGCGCGCGTTAATTCTCCCCTTGATATGGCGTTTCGTATTTCCGCATACTGCGGCGAGCCGGACGTATACGTGCCGCCTGTATTACCTGTATTATACGAATAACCGCCGCCCTGCTGGCGCTGTTTTTGTATTATATCGTAGGCTTCGTTGATCTCTTTTAACCGTTCTCCCGCAAGGTCCTCAAGGTCGTGCCCGCGGTATTTGTCGGGATGGTACTTTTTTGCAAGACGGCGGTATGCCGTTTTTATTTCGGCATCCGTCGCATTCGGACTTACCCCCAATACTTTATACGGATCCATCGGTTTCCCCCTTTAACACATCTTCTGTCTTTTTAGCCAGCCCAAAATGCATAATATTATCAAGAATCGGCTTGTCTCTTTTTATTTCCAACAAATCATACGCTTTGCATGCCTGTGACAGCGAAAATTTCAGGTTAAACTCCGCTTCTTCCTTTGCGGCGTCTCTTATCCGGCCGGCGCTGCCGGCAAACCTCTGCACAAACACATTATAGTTTTTTTCTTTTATATCCTTTTCTATATCGCAAACGGCGTCCGCAATATATATCCAGCGCCCGAGGTTGTATCCAAAATGCCACAGCGTTTTTTTTGCAGCCTTATTTATAAACCCGAAGGGAGCCATAGAGAAAACGGCTGCCAGAATATTAGCAAATTCGTCCGCAGTCCTGTCAATATCGCCGCAGCGCTCACGCTCCAGCAAAAAAAGGTTTTCCAGCCTTTTTTTAATCTCTTGCGCCAGCGCTAAGTGCCCGTTTCTTGCGCGGCTGTTAACCCTTCTGTAAAACAGCGCCAGCGATTTTGCGGACAGCCTGTTTTCATCGCGCACATTGTCTTTTATCTTTGCGCAACCTAAAAGCACGTTTACCGCGGCGGCATAAGCCGCTTCACCAGAGCGCACAACCGTCTTTTTTTTAAACGGGCTTACGATGCACCGCTCTGATACCACAGACGGAACCGTATCGCTCATAGACGATAACAGCATATAAAGCACGGCGCAATCGTAGTTTAGCATAAAACGCGCGGTGTTGGTATAGTTTTCTTTTATAGCCTTGCACAAGCCGCAGTAATAGCCTTTGTACGCTTCGTACTCTTTTATCTTAAGCTCCGGCTTTAGCGGCTGAATGTATCCGAACATATCCGCCTCTCTTAAAAAAATATATTATCACGCGATGCGCGCAATAACAATGCTTGCGGGTATATATTATTGTACATATGCTGTAGGACTACAATACATATTGGACACTGAACCTTGAAAATAAAAGATGCAGGAG
>CAZSMH010000037.1:0-17472 GCA_964607965.1 uncultured Christensenellaceae bacterium | reverse complement strand
TCATAGTCAAAAAGTTCATCCATTTTTTCTAGTTCGTTTACCATAAACGCGCGTATGTATTCCTTATCCCGCGTGATGGAATGTATGTAATACCCGTTTTTCAAATAAAACGCAACGGTAGAGCGCATGCGGCTGGCTGTGTGAAGCGCTATGGCGCGCACGCCCAAAGCCTTGCATTCGCGCTTTACCTTTTCCAGCAGCAGCCCCCCTACGCCTAGAGACTGATAATCCGGATGTACAGCAAGCCTTGAAAGGTATGCTATTTTTTCATCCATAACCTCAAAGCGCACCGCGCCGGCAGCCTCTCCGTCAACTTCGCATATAAAGACATGTTTTTTTGCTATATCGCTTAATATTTGCGCGCTGGTCTCATGCAACGCTGCGACTTTATTTTTCTTTCCGATTTCACGCGCATAACCCGAAAAAGCTTTGCGCGTCAAGCGTTTTATCGCGGCAGCGTCTTTTTCCAATGCTCTTTTAAAAACAATGCTTTCCATCATTGATGTTTACCGCCCATAAGCATTGCCATTACGGCTTTTTGTGCGTGCAGCCTGTTCTCGGCCTCGTCAAAAACAACGCTGTGCCGCCCGTCAATTATTTCCGCAGCCACTTCCTCGCCGCGGTGTGCCGGCAGACAATGCATGAAAATATAATCCTGTTTGCAGTGTTTCGTGATATTCTCGTTTACCTGATAACCCTTAAAATGACCGTATTTCTCTTCGGCGCTATTCTCCTGACCCATGCTTGCCCAAACGTCGGTGTATACTGCGTCCGCATTTTCGGCAGCCTCTTTGGGGTCTTGGGTTACAACAACGCTGCCGCCGCTTAAATGCGCCGCCTGTTTTGCAAGCCTTAGAACGTAACTATCCGGTTCAAATCCTTTAGGACATGCCACTGCTATATCAAGCCCGAGTTTTGCGCAGACAATAAGCAGCGAATTTGCCACATTGTTGCCGTCGCCGATATACGCAAGCTTGCCGCTAAAACAACGCTTGTATTCGTAGTATGTTAATAAATCCGCCAGCGCCTGGCACGGATGCAGCAAGTCGGTAAGTCCGTTTATAACGGGTATAGTGCCGTGCTCTGCAAGCTGTTCAACATCGCTCTGCGCGAATGTGCGTATCATCACGCCGTCTACCATGCGGGAGAGGACTTTTGCGGTATCGGATATCGGCTCACCGCGGCCAAGCTGTATATCGCTGCTGCTTAAAAACTGGGCGGCGCCTCCAAGCTGGTAAATGCCCGCCTCGAAAGAAACACGGGTGCGGGTGGAGCTTTTGGCAAATATCATAGCCAGTATCTTTCCCTTAAGCAGCGGGGGATACAAACCCTGCTTTAACTGTTTTTTTAAACTTAAGGCCAGGCTTAAAATACTGAGTATATCATCTGCTGAATAATCAAAAAGCGAAACCAGATGCTGCTGCGAGAAAGGCTCAGCAGGCTTGAAAACTGATAGATCTGTCATTTTACATCTCCTTTCAAATATTCGCTTAACGGTATATGATGCTCGTCAATATGCGGAGCGTTCATCACAAAAAGCAGCGCCGAGAGAGTATCCATAGAGGTGATGCAAGGCACATTAAACTCCATAGCCGTGCGGCGCAGTATAAACCCAAGACGCTTGTGCTGTTTGCCGCGCGTAGGCGTGTTTATAACCATTGAAACCCTGCGGTCTTTAATGGCCATTATCACATCTTCCTTTTTGACAAGGCTGCATTCAATGCCGCGGGACAAAAAATATCCGTAAGTGTTGTCGGTGCACGCTATAGAAAACCCCATATTTCGCATTTGCCGCGCAAACCCCGATGCCTCGTCCTTGTCCCGGTCGGTAACGGAAAAAAGTATAGGAAGATCGGCGCGCGGAGGGTGTACGCCGGATGCTACAAAAGCTTTTTTAAGCGCGGCTGTATAAGTTGTGTCCGTACCCATAACCTCACCGGTAGATTTCATTTCAGGTCCCAAAAATATATCCACCGTGGTCAGTTTGGAGAACGAGAACACAGGCGCTTTTACGGTTACGAGGCGGCTTTCCTTATAAAGCCCAGTGCCAAGGCCCTGTTCTGAAAGCCGCTCTCCCATCATAATGCGCGTTGCCGCGGATACCATGGGCACTCCGGTTACTTTGGACAATATAGGCACCGTGCGGCTGGCGCGCGGGTTTACTTCAAGAACGTATACATTGCCGCTTGTGTCTACTACGAACTGTATGTTGTAAAGCCCCCGTATGCCCAGCTCTTTTCCTATGCGCACCGCGTACTCGACGACGGTCTGTTTAGCGTTTTCGGGCAGGTACTGTGCCGGATATACCGCAAAGCTGTCGCCCGAATGAACGCCCGCACGCTCTATATGTTCCATAACGCCTACAATAAGAGCATCTTTGCCGTCGCTGATGCCGTCGGTCTCAACCTCTTTGCCGCATATGTATTTGTCTATAAGCACCGGATGCTGCGGGGATACCTTTGCGGCCGCGCTCATATACTCAATCAGTTCCTGCCCGTTATAGACTATTTCCATTGCCCTGCCGCCTAGAACGTAAGAGGGGCGCACCAATACGGGGAAGCCTATTTTATCGGCTATTTTCGCCGCGTCCTCCTGCGAAAAAGCCGTCGCGCCGGGCGGCACAGGAATCTGCAGCTTTTCAAGCGCTGCCATAAAACGGTCGCGGCTCTCAGCCCGGTCTATACCGTCTATTGAAGTGCCAAGTATGTTAACGCCCACTTTGGCTAGAGGCGCTGCAAGGTTTATGGCAGTCTGACCGCCGAACTGCACTATAACGCCTAAAGGCTTTTCACGCTCTATAACATCCAGAACGCATTCGCGCGTCAAAGGCTCAAAATACAGCTTGTCGGAAGTGTCAAAATCAGTAGACACCGTTTCGGGATTGGAGTTTATTATTATGGATTCGTACCCGAGCTTCTTTAATGCCAGCGCAGAATGTACGGAGCAGTAGTCAAACTCAATGCCCTGGCCTATGCGTATGGGCCCTGAGCCTAAAACCACAACTTTTTTTCTGCCGCTGTCCCGCGACTCGTCCTCGCTGTCGTAGCACGAATAATAGTACGGGGTTTTGGCCCTAAATTCGCCGGCGCATGTATCCACCATCTTATATGTGGGACGTATGCCAAGAGCTGCGCGAAGCGCTTTTACTGCCGCTTCCTCTGTGCCTAGCAGATTGGCGGTATAGCTGTCGCCGAAACCGTACTTTTTGCATTTTCTAAGCAGATTTACAGGCAGCGTGTCTATAGTATGCCGTTTTAACTCGTTTGCGATGGACACTATGTTTTTAAGCTTGCTTATAAAGAACTTGTCAATTTTGGTTATATCAAATATCGAGTCTACGGTATAGCCGCGGTCTAACGCTTCGGATATAACGAATATACGCTCATCGTCAGGGTTTTTAAGAGAATTTTCTATCTCCTTATCGCTCCAGGAGGCTATGCTTTTCATGCCAAGCTGGTAATCCAGTTTAACATCAAGGCTGTCTATGGCCTTTAAAAGCGATTCCTCAAGATTTCGGCCTATAGCCATAACTTCGCCGGTCGCCTTCATCTGCGTGCCTAAAGTTCGTGTCGCGGTAACAAACTTGTCAAACGGCCATCTGGGCACCTTTGTGACAACATAATCGAGAGTCGGCTCACAGCAGGCGTATGTTTCGCCGGTAATAGGGTTTTTAATCTCGTCAAGGCCGTAACCTATGGCAATTTTTGCTGCAGTGCGCGCGATAGGATATCCCGTCGCCTTGCTTGCCAGCGCCGAAGAACGGCTGACGCGCGGATTAACCTCTATTACAACATAATCATAGTTGTCCGGATTAAGAGCAAACTGTATGTTGCAGCCGCCCTCAATTTTAAGCGCGCGTATTATGCGCACCGATGCGCTGCGCAGCATCTGGCATTCCTTATCCGAAAGAGTCTGGCATGGCGCCACCACTATACTGTCTCCGGTATGTATGCCTACCGGGTCAAAATTCTCCATGTTGCATACGACAATGCAGTTATCCTTTGCGTCCCGCATCACTTCGTACTCTATTTCCTTGTAACCCGCCACGCTCTGCTCTAACAGCACCTGATTTATCATAGAAAAAGAAAGCCCCTGCGCGGCAATGTTTTTCAGTTCTTCGATATTGTGCGCAACTCCGCCGCCCGTGCCTCCGAGTGTATAAGCCGGGCGCACTATTATCGGGAAGCCAGCTTCTTGTGCAAATTCCTCCGCTTCGGCAAGGCTTCCTGCTATGCTGCTGTGCGCTATTTTTTCGCCTATGCTCTCCATTGTTTCTTTGAAAAGCTCGCGGTCTTCGGCCAGTTTTATCGATTCCAGCGACGTGCCTAAAAGCTCTATCCCAAGCTCATTAAGTATTCCGCTTTCCGCCAGCTCCACCGCCATATTAAGCCCGGTCTGGCCGCCCAGCGTGGCTATTATTCCCTGCGGACGCTCGCTGCGCAGTATTTTGGATACGGTTTGCAGAGTAATAGGCTCAATATATACCCTGTCGGCCATCTCCTCATCGGTCATTATGGTGGCGGGGTTGGAATTTATTAGCACCACCTTGTAGCCTTCTTCTTTAAGAGCGCGGCATGCCTGAGTGCCGGAGTAGTCAAATTCCGCCGCCTGGCCGATAACGATAGGTCCCGAGCCTATCACCATTATTTTCTCAAGGTCATTTCTTTTAGGCATCATATCCTCCCGAGAATTCCTTTAAGCGTATCCGTTAAAGCGTTAATATGCGATTTTTCAATGGTATACGGAGGCAGAAACCGAAGTACATTTGCTCCCGCGGTTGCCGTTACAAAACCCTCGGCAAGCAGTTTTTTCTGCACGTCTTTCGCACTGATCTGTCCGCACAGCTCCATGCCCAGCATAAGCCCTCGTCCGCGAACGTCAAGCACAGCACTAAAGTTTTGCTTTATGCCGCAAAGCTTTTGCTTAAAATATTCGCCCGTTTCCTTCACATGAGCTAAAATCCCCGTGTTTAAAATCTTTTCGGTAACATAAAGCGCCGCCGCGCAGGCAAGGTAATTGCCGCCGAAAGTGGAGCCGTGGTCGCCCGGCTCAAACGCTTTTGCGGCTTCGCCGCGCGTCATAAAAGCCCCCGCGGGAACTCCGCCTCCCAGCGACTTGGCAAGCACGGCAACATCCGGCAGCGTGCCTAATGCGGGGGAGGCCAGCAGCTCTCCGGTACGTCCCATTCCGGTCTGTATCTCGTCGGCTATCATAAGAGCTCCGTTCTCATCGCATATCTTACGCACAGCACAGAAAAATTCCGGCTCAATCTCTATTATTCCGCCTTCGCCCATTATAGGCTCTATTACCACGGCAGCCGTTTTTTCACTGACGGCTTTTCCAAGCGCCGCGGTATCGTTGGGCGTCACATAGTCAAATTCCCACGGCAGAGGCTTAAACGGTGTATGGAATTTTTCCTGGCCGGTTGCGGCAAGAGTAGCCAGCGTGCGCCCGTGAAAGCTGTTGCGCATAGTCACATAATGGGTGCGCGGCTTGCCGTTGTTATAATGATGCTTGCGCGCAAGCTTTAACGCGCCTTCCATAGCCTCGGCGCCGCTGTTTGCCAAAAATACGTTGTCAAAGCCGGCTGATTCACACAGCAGCCGGGCCAGCTTTGCCTGATTTTCATTGTAAAAATAATTGGATGTATGCATAAGGCTGCAGACGGTATCGCAAAGCGCTTTTTTAAAACCTTCATCGGAATACCCGAGGCAGTTTACCGCTATTCCGGATAGAAAATCGGTATAGCGTCTGCCGCTGCTGTCAAACAGATATACATCTTCTCCGCGTACAAAGCATACGGGGAGCCGCTGTCCGAAAACGGGGCAGTAATATTTATTATCGAGCGCCATTATCTGTGATAACTCCATTAGTTTACTCCTTTACCATTGTGCCGATGCCCGTGTCGGTGAATATCTCAAGTATAATAGGATGCGGTATCGTGCCGTTTAGTATATGCGTGCGCTTAACGCCGCTTTTTATAGCTTTTATGCAGCTTTCCACCTTGGGCAGCATTCCTCCGCAGATAACGCCGGTATTAATATATTTGTATATCTCGTCAATCGATATCTCGAATATAAGAGAATTAGGGTCGTTTGGATTGCTGCATATGCCGTCGATATCGGTAAGGAACATAAGCTTTTCTGCCTTGAGTGCTGCCGCTATCTCTCCGGCCACGGTATCCGCGTTTATGTTGTACGCCTCGCCATCCTCGCCTATTCCTACAGGCGCTATTACCGGAATATATTCGTCCTGCGCAAGAGTGTTTAAAAGCTTTGTATTTATATTTGTTATCCGGCCTACCCGTCCTAAATCGGCGCCGTCGCTTGAAACGTATTTTTCGGCGCGTATCAGTCCCGCGTCCTGACCGCAGAGCCCTATTGCCTTGGCGCCCGCCACTCCGAGCTGAGATACGATTTCTTTATTTATCTTGCCGGTAAGCACCATCTGCACAACTTCCATGGTAGCCGCGTCAGTCACCCTAAGCCCGTTGTGAAACTTAGGCTCTATACCGTATAGGGACAGCAGCTTGTTTATGTCGCCGCCGCCTCCATGCACAACTATGGGGCTTATGCCGACAAATTTAAGCAGCGTTATGTCCTGCATTATCTTTTCGGACAGCTCTTTTGAGAGCATGGCAGCCCCTCCGTATTTTACTACCACCGTTTTGCCCGAAAGCCGCCTTATATACGGCAGCGCTTCAATCAGTATATTTGCTTTTTCATAATATTTATTCATATTAAAAATACCATCCCGTATCATTTAATCCTTCGCGCTCATCGAAACCGCAAAGCAGGTTTAGGTTCTGCACGGCACAGCCGGACGCGCCTTTAATAAGGTTGTCAAGGCAGGATACCACCACCAGCCGGTTCGCGCGCTTATCTAAAACAAAGCCTATAGCGCAGCTGTTGCTGCCGACAACGTGGTTTATCTGCGGTAAGCCGTCATTATAAACCCTTATAAAAGGCTCTTTATCATACATGGCGTATGCTTTTTGTATACCTGTTTCGTCGGTTTTGGGAGTTAGGTATATAGTGCTTATTATGCCGCGGTTTATAGGCAGCAGGTGCGGCGTGAAAGATATAATAATATCTTTGCCCGCAGCCAGAGAAATTTCCTGCTCTATCTCGGAGGTGTGGCGGTGAACGGCTATACCATAAGCCTTGACCGATTCGTTAACCTCGCAGAAGGAAAGCTCCGTTTTTTCGCTGCGTCCCGCGCCGCTGGTTCCCGATTTGGCGTCTACTATTATGCCTTCATGCTCAACAGCGCCCGACTTTAAAAGCGGATAAAGCGCAAGTATGGCGCAGGAGGTATAGCAGCCGGGGTTTCCTACCAGCCGGGCGCTTTTTATCTGCTCCCTGTATATTTCGGGCAGCCCGAATACGCTTTGGGATAAAAGCTCCTTTGCCGGGTGCTCTAACTTATACCATTCTTCATACACGTTTGCGTCTTTGTATCGAAAATCTGCCGATAAGTCTATAACCCGAACGCCCTGCTGCAGCAGATTCGGCACCGTTTGTGCCGATTTTCCGTGAGGAAGGCACGTGAATACTATATCGCTGTCAGCGCAGACATCGGCTGATTCCATATCTTCAAGTAAAATATCCAAGCCGGCAAAGCTTTTATAAACGCTGGAAAATTTTCTGCCCGCAAAGCTTTTTGATATCGCATGGACAATCCGTACTTTTTTATGCCCCGAAAGCAGCCGCATAAGCTCTGCGCCGGCATAACCTGTGGCTCCTATAACACTTACATTGACCAATTTTCTTTCCTCCCATCTATGTTTATAAATATACATTATAATGTATAAAAATGCAATACCTTTTTTGAGAATACCAAAGTTATTTTTCTGCCAAACTAAAACCGTCAAAATGCACATTTTTAAGGGGGTGCCTGTATGAAAAAAATGATACTGTTAATTGCTGTGCTGGCAGTTATCGCGGCGGGATGGTTTTTATACTTAAGCGGGGGAGAGACGCTCACATTCGTGGGGGTTTACGAAGTAAAGTATATGGACCTTGAGAACGCACTCGAGTTTTCCGGAGAGGTTTGCCCTGCTGCTTTGTATAATGTAATGAGCGAGACGGGCGGAACCGTCGCGAATCTTAAAGTGAGCGAGGGAGCAAAGGTAAAGGCTGGCGATGTTCTTCTGGAGCTTGACAATACCGACATTAACGCACAGCTTAAGGATGCGCGGCTGCGCGCAAATATGCTGCGCGATATGACATCGCAGGCAGTGCTTGCGCAGCAGGGCGGTGCACAAGGCATTGCCGAGGAAAAGGCCAAGCTGGCGCTGGCGCTTTCCCAGACTACCGGATACGATTACGAGTCTTTCAACGAAACCTTCGGCAGCGAAACAGCGCAGCAAATACAGGCTGTAACCGCGTCTTTAGCCGAAGATTTAACCGGCCTTGGCATAAACAGCACGCAAGACGGCGCTTTGAGTGACAGCCAGGTAGAACTTGCGGAGAATGCAGTACAGCGGCTGGAAAACCTTCTTTCAAAGATGAGTATAAAAAGCGAGATAAAAGGTACGGTTATCGCCGTTAATGTAAATAAAGGAGAAGTGTTATCTCCCGGTTTGCCCGCTATGGTAGTCGCAGATACTTATAAATCCATAATAACCGGGTACGTATACGAGAAAGACGTGGAGGACTTAAAAGCCGGAATGGATGTATCAATTATTACAGATACAAAAGTCAACACGGGCAAAATAAAAAAGATAGGCGTGTCCGCTATGGATATTGAAGACAGTTCATCGGCATTTGATACCATGACCAAAATTGAGGTTGAACCGGACAAAGATTTTAAAAAAATACTGGGCGCTGTCGTGGATTTGAAAGTAGTTTTAAGCAGCAAAGAGAACGTGCTTGCGATACCTGTGGATTGCTTTACTTCCGACGGATGCGTATTTGTTTTGGACGCAGAAGATATCGCACACAAGCGTGCAATAGTGACCGGTTTTGAGGACGCGTTCTATGTGGAGGTTATAGGCGGGCTTGGAGAGGGAGAACGTATAGTATCTTCGCCCAAAAATGTACAGGAGGGGCAGAGGTTAGATTATGATAGAAGTGAATAATTTATATAAAACCTACGGACGCGGCGAGGCATGCGTGCATGCGTTAAAGGGAATTTCGCTTAACATCCAAAAGGGAGGGTTTGTTGCTGTCATGGGGCCCTCGGGCTCCGGCAAAACAACGCTTATGAACATACTGGGCTGCATAGACACACAGTCAAGCGGAGATTATTTTTTTGGGGGCACTAACGTCCGCCGGCTTTCGGCGCAGGGCAAGGTTTATTTGAGAAACAGGCATATAGGGTTCATATTTCAGTCTTTTTATCTGCTGCCGTCGCTTTCGACAAGGCAGAATATAGAACTGCCTATGGTTTATGCGGGCATACCGGTAAAGGAAAGACGAAAAAAGTCAGCGGAGCTACTTGAGCTTACCGGGCTTACAGAACGCGCATCGCATCTGCCGGGAGAGCTCTCCGGAGGACAGCGCCAGCGCGTTGCGATAGCGCGCGCTCTTGTCAATTCTCCGAGCCTTATACTTGCGGACGAGCCGACAGGAAACCTGGACAGCCGTACGGGCGAAGAGATTATGCGTATGCTTTGCGGGTTGAACGAAAAAGGCGCGACAATTGTGCTTATAACGCATGAACATGCTGTAGCGCAGTGCGCAAAGGAACTGGTGATGCTGCGGGACGGTCAGCTGAAAAGAGGGGCGGAGGCTTCATGAAAATTATTGATTATTTGAATATCGCAGCACATCAGCTTAAGAAAAACCGCTTGAGGACGGCGCTTACTGTACTTGGTATAATGATAGGAATAGCATCAATGATAACCGTTATATCCGTTGGAAACGGCGGTCAGCAGATGATAAATGAAGAGCTTAAAAAGTTCGGCATAAACAGAGTATGGTTTTTTCCTAATGACGTGCGCGGTCCGAATGATATTCTTGTCCTCTCGGACGTGGGGATGCTGGAAAATATAAGAGACGTAGGGGAGATAGCACCGTCGGTTTATAAAAAAAGCTTTATGTCTGCCGGCAGCAAAAAAATAGTATCGGACGTTGTAGGAACCAGTGACGTTCTATTTTCGATGGAGCAGACCGCATTTCTTGAGGGACGGGCGCTTACTCAAAAGGATATAGAATACAGCCGTAGGGTGGTTGTTTTAAGCCAGAAAGCGAAGGAGGAGCTCTTCGGGGACGACAGCGCGGAGTCAAAAAGGGTAAGCATTAATGGGCAGAAATATACCGTAGTCGGCGTTGAAAAGGAGGAAAAGTCTATATATTCCTCGTTTTTTTCGGGCAAATGCTATATTCCGGTGACTACGTTCAATGCTATGTTTTCCAACAAGTATATAGATGAGATATCGGTTTCAGCCGCCAATACGGACTCTTTAGACAGGGTGATTGAAGACTGCGTTGCGCTGCTGCTTTCAAAGTACGGCGAAGGCTCCATAAAAATAATCAATCTGACAAAGGAACTCGCCAATGCGCAGAACATACTGGATATATTCAAAACGGTTATCGGTGCCGTGGCCGGAGTTGCGCTGCTGGTGGGGGGCATAGGCATAATGAATATAATGCTTGTTACAATAAAAGAGCGTACGCGCGAGATAGGTATACGCAAAGCTTTGGGAGCGGGAGAGCACCATATTTTAGGGCAGTTTCTTGCAGAGGCGCTTTTTTACGCAATGCTGGGAGGTCTGCTGGGGCTTTTGTTCGGAGTAGTGATGACGCGTGCCGCAGGAGGCATACTTGGTATAGAAACAAAAGTGTCAAGAGGCGCTGCGCTGCTAAGCGTGCTGTTTTCAGCAACCGTGGGTATAGTGTTCGGGCTGATGCCGGCGTATAAAGCGTCAAAACTAAATCCGGTGGATGCGCTGCGCCACGAATAACTTACCTTATAAGCTTTGCATGTACAACAAAACGGGTTCCCGAAGATAAAGCATCTGTGCAAAGCGTTAAAAGAACATCGTTTTGTGTAAAGCTAATGTCTTTATTATTGATGCTTTTTTCTGCAAGCTGCTGCAGATAGGCCAGCCATTTTTCGCTGCCGAGGGACGGGAAATTTGCGCTGAAAGAGTCGCCGGGGGCTGCCTTATAAGCCGAAAAAACGGTCCATTCAAAATCGCCGTAAAGCGTATCAAAGCGCAGCGTATCGTTGGCTTTAAAAAAATCAGCATCACCGAACTTCTTTAAACTGCCGAACATAGTGCCGTCTGGCATATTCTTGCCGTATAGTATATAATGGCCCCGCGGCGGGCTCGCTTTAGCACTGCACATGCAGTCCAAGAATATTGTTCCTAAGCTGCCGGGCTTTCGGTTATAGTCCGTATGCAGGTAATATGTGTTATCGGTGTGCTGCGTTACAAGATAGCCCAGATTTAACCCGCTGATTGTCAGACGCCCTGCAATATCGGGATTTTGTTTTAATACAGAGCTAAAACAGTCACGCGGCAAAACGGTTTGCTGATTGGATGTGCTGACAGCGGCAATTTCGTTCTCTTTAAGTGTGCGGTTATACATTTTTATTGCGAGATCGTGCTCAATATAATGCGCAGCGCCGGAAATTACTGATGGAATAATAACATATACGCATAAAAGCAGTACAAAGAAACCCATAAAAACGGAAAACGCTGAAACGGCGACCTTTGCAGCAAAGGTGGTATCGCCGCCTGTTTGAATACCGCGACGCAAATAATTAACAGCCGTGTGCAACCGGCCGGTGCTTTTGCCGCGCACGCGCCCGGCATTTGCGCTTTGCCGCAATTTGCGTATCATATTTATAATATTATTCAGTACGCGATAAAAATAGTTTAAGACATTTTTTATAAATCTGCCTGCCCGGTTTGCCGCCCGTATTTGCAATTCTTTTAAGCCAATGTATATGCGGTATGCGGCCTGCAAAAAATACTTATCCCATCTCATAATCTTAAATCCCTTTCCGCTGTATGTCTGATTATGGCACAGGGAAGCTGTGTTTATTCAACAGGGCTTTTATTGTTTTTTGCAAAGTAGTTTACGGGCAAAAGTATAATAAATATTAATAAGCCTTAAATATAGCGCGCTTCCATTTCCAGCAGATAGTTTTTAAGGTCGATTCCGCCCCGGTAGGCGCTTTTTGAAGAGTATTTGTGAACAACTCGGTGGCAGGGGATCAGCACAGGCAGCTTTATGCGTTTTAATGCGGTGCCGACAGCGCGCGCAGCCCCCGGATATCCTGCCTTTATGGCGAGCGCGGAGTAGCTGACTGTGCTGCCGTACGGTATAAGCAGCGCGGCGCGGTAAACAGACTGCATAAAAGGTGTGCCGTTTATTGCAAGCGGCAGCGAAAACACTCGGCGTTTGCCTTCAAAATATTCGCGCATCTGGCACGCAAAGGGAAGCGAATCGTCAAAAATATTATATTCCGCGCTTATTTGTTCATCAGGGAAAAGCACGCGAACAATGCTGCCGTTTTTATACAGCGCGGCAAATACCCCGACGGGAGTTTCGATACGGCATACCGCGTTAGTTGCGGCAGGTTTGCCGGAATTTTCGCCGTTAAGCAAGTAAGCATCAGCCATAGCAGTCACCGAAATAAAAGTTTATTGATGACATTATGCTAACATGCAAATGCAATAACGGCAACCTTGTGTTAATAAAAAGCTTAACCCGGTGCTCTGGTGGTCTGTCAGAGAAACAGCAGCGCAGAGCTATTTGCTGAGCTTCACATCTATCACCAAAGGCTCATAGAGGAGTTTGCCGTTTTCACTGAACGGTACAAACTCAATTGTCATGTCTTTAGCGCTGTTCATTACAGGCATAGGTATGCCATCATAACCTACTATGCTATTTGGCTGTATCCAAAAATTGCAGTTGTTGTACCAGGCAAAATAGCCGTCTTGATGAATTATGATATCGAAATAATATGTTGTCATCTTTTTTACGGAACCATCCACAGTTTTTGTGCTGAGGGACAGCATGTCTTGTGAAAAGTTCAGTGATATTATTTCTATGGAAAGCATGCCGTCTTTTGCATAATACTCTCCTGCTCCAAAGCTGTATTCTTTGTTTTCTGTTAAGATATTTGCGGTACCGGCATCATGCTCTATATCGGTAACATCAAGCCATAGCAAATCTATACGATTGCCTGATTCGTCGGTAACAAACCCCTTGCCCTGGATAATTCCGTATACATATACAGTTTGGTTAGGCGCAAGATTGACCGCCAAGCTGTCTGCAAAGTTCAGCACCGTGAGAGTCTGTATACCGCCGCTTTTTTTTATATAGCCATTCGCATAAAAAATTGTATTTTCTTCAACCTGCTGCTTTTCGCTTATAATATTGAATGGACTTGCATATTCTTTTCCCGTGAAAGCGTCCGGATCAGCATATATTTCGGCAGCATGCGCAAAGCTGTATGAAGATAACTCTCTTTTAATAATTGGTTCTGTTGGCTTTTCATCAGTCATTAAATCTTGAGTTCTATCAGGCTTGTCTTCTATAACCGTTTCCGTCTTTCCGCAGGCTGCAAGTGAAAAGCACAAAACCAATACGATAATCAATGATGTAATTCTAATCATATTATTTTCTCCTTCGCAAAGCCGTGTTAATGGATATATGCAGATATTATACCATATAGTACCATAAAATTACGAACGGATCAATAGAAGTCCTTAAGGTGAGGCAAAACAAAAAAACCTCCGGCAGGTTTCCCTTTGCGGAGGCTTTCGTAAACTAACCTTATTTCATTTCGGCTGTTGCGCCGGCTTCCTTAAGCTTTGCAATAATGTCGGCAGCTTCTTCCTTAGGCACGTTCTCTTTTACAACGCTGGGAGCGCCGTCAACCAAATCTTTTGCTTCTTTAAGGCCAAGGCCGGTAATCTCGCGGACAACCTTGATAACCTTGATTTTCTCGGCTCCGATTTCTTTCAGCTCGACGTTGAACTCTGTTTTCTCTTCCTCAGCGGCGGCTGCGGGGCCTGCTGCGGCGGGGCCTGCTGCGGCAACAGCCACAGGTGCAGCTGCGCTCACGCCGAATTTGTCCTCAATAGCTTTGATAAGCTCGGAGAGCTCAAGCACTGTCATTTTCTCGATGGCTTCGAGTATCTGGTTCATATCCATTATTATTATCCTCCAAAAATTTCAATTTGTTTTTTTAATAAGCATATTCTTATGCCTGTTTTTGTTCCTTAACCGCGTTTAGCGCATATCCTAACTTGCATATGATGCCTGAAAGCGTACGGGCAAACCCGGATATGGGCGCCTGGAGCGTTCCGGCTAGCGTGCCTAAAAGCTGCTCTCTTGAAGGCAGCTCCGCAAGGCTTTGTATACCGGCGATATCAATTGTCTTATTCCCTAGAATGCCGGATTTAATCTGAGTCTTTTTAATCTTTTTGACAAACTCCACCAGCACCTTGGCAGGGGCTACCGCATCGCTGTACCCGAACGCCACAGCAGTAGGCCCGGTAAGCGTTTCGTCAAGTCCTTTTATATCCAGCATATCCACAGCGCGGCGCAGCATCGCGTTTTTAATAACGTGATACTCAACACCCGCTTCGCGGAACTTGTTGCGAAGTTCGGTGACCTCCTCAACCGTAAGCCCCCTGTAATCGTAAAAAATTATACCATGCGAACGTTCGATCTTGTCCTTGATATCAAGAACTACCTGCTTCTTTAATTCTATTGCTTTTCCCAAGTGTTTCACCTCCTTTGTAAGCCGATGAAATCAAAAACCCTTTTTCAAGCGGGAAAGCCACACAAAAAAGGGTTATCTTTTCGTATAAACTCTCCTCGACAGGCTTTTATTTTTAAGCGCAAGGCACCTGTTGTCTTCGGCAGATTTTTGATATTTTATTTTGTTACGCTATTTTAACAGCGTAAGGGCTGTCTGTCAAACTGTAAAACGCAGCGGATTGATTTTAATTCCCGGACCCATAGTAGAAGAAACAACCACGCTTTTAAGATACGTTCCCTTGGACGCGGACGGCTTAGCCTTTATTATCGCTTCCATCAGAGAGCGAAGATTGTCCGCAAGCTTTTCCTTGCCAAAGCTTTTCTTGCCAATAACAACGTGTATAATAGCTGTCTTGTCAACGCGGTATTCAACCTTGCCGGCTTTGATATCCGATATCGCGCGCGCTACGTCCTTTGTGACAGTGCCGGACTTGGGGTTTGGCATAAGGCCCTTGGGGCCCAGCACACGGCCGATTTTACCGACAACGCCCATCATGTCCGGGGTGGCTACGCAAACATCAAACTCAAACCAGTTTTCGTTTTTGATTTTCTCTACAAACTCGTCTCCGCCTACATAATCGGCGCCTGCCTGCTCAGCTTCTTTTGCCAAATCGCCTTTGGCGAACACCAGCACTCTTTGGGTTCTGCCCGTGCCGTGGGGGAGAACCAGCGCGCCTCTTACCTGCTGGTCTGCATGGCGCGGGTCAACGCCGAGGCGAATTGATACCTCTATGGTCTCGTCAAAATTGGCTTTTGCGGTGTCAACCGAAAGCTGCAGAGCATCCTCCGGATCGTGCAGTGCGTTTCTATCGTAAGCTTTTACGCTGTCCTGATACTTCTTTCCTCTTTTCATATTATCCTCCCTGTGGTTACGCGGCTTTACAGCTAAAAGGCATTGCCTTACAGCTTTAGCCTCCCACATTACTCTTAGTCGGCGACTTCCACGCCCATGCTTCTTGCTGTGCCGGCAATCATCCGCATAGCGGCTTGTGTGCTTGCCGCGTTAAGATCCGACTTTTTCAGCTCGGCAATTTCTCTTAACTGTGCCTGTGTCAGCTTACCGACCTTCTTGCTGTTTGGTTCGCCGCTGCCCGATTCTATGCCTAAAGCCTTTTTGATAAGAACGGGAGCCGGCGGCGTTTTCATGATAAACGAGAACGTTCTGTCTGCGTAAACCGTGATGACAACGGGAATAATATAACCCGCCTGTTTGGCTGTTTTCTCGTTGAATTCTTTGCAGAACCCCATGATATTAACGCCGTGCTGGCCAAGCGCCGGACCTACCGGAGGAGCGGGCGTGGCCTTGCCTGCAGGAATCTGCAGCTTGACGTAACCGGAAATCTTCTTTGCCATGGTTACACCTCCTGATGCTAAAAATGTGGTACAAGCGGAATTCCAAAAACCCGCTGCAGCAATGCTGCATAAGGCGCTGTTTCCTCCCACTTGCGATTAAAAGAAGAAAACTTCTTTAATATCTAAATTCTTTTTATCTGGACGAAATCCAAATCGACCAGAGTGTCGCGCCCGAACATAGAGACAACTACTTTTACTTTCTGTTTCTCGGGCTGTACCTCTTTTATGACGCCCACAAAGCTTTCCAGCGGACCGGAAGTTATCATAACATTTTCGCCGACTTCCACGTCCAGCTTGATGGGGACGTTTTCTACGCCCATAGCCCGCACTTCCTTATCGGTTAAGGGTATTGGCTTTGAGCCGGGGCCTACAAAACCTGTAACACCGCGGGTGTTTCTAACCACATACCAGGTTTCATCGTCAAGTATCATCTTGATCATAACATATCCCGGATAGCGTTTTTTCATAACGTGTTTCTTCTTGCCGTTTTTAACCTCGATGCTTTCCTCCATAGGAACCTTAACTTCGAGTATTATATCTTCAAAACCGCGGTTTTGTATGGCCTTTTCAAGGTTGGCTTTAACCTTATTTTCATACCCGGAATAGGTATGTATAACGTACCAATAGGGCTTATCAGTTTTTTCCTGCTTGATAAACACACCCGAAAGTTCCGTTTTCCTTGACTGTTCAGTTTTCGAATCGGAAGGCTGCTCGCTTGCGGCCTGTTCCGTTCTTGCATCTTCAGACATTTATAAAGTACGCTTTAAAACTTTTTACAGCGCGCCTCCTTATTTTTTTAGCAACAGGTTGAACAGTGAACTTAGCCCCAAATCCATCAGACCTACTATTACTGCGAAAACAACGACAAAAGCTATAACAGCGCCTGTGTATTTTAAAAGCTCCCTGCCCGTTGGCCATGTAACTTTTTTAAGCTCTGAGATGACATCCTTGAAAAAACGAGCCGGACTCTTGCGTTTCTTTTTATTCGCCAGTTTGGCGGCTTTCTTTTGCTGCTCGAGCCTGTCTCTTTTTTCATTGCCGAGTAGTTTTGTTTTTGCCATAACCCTCACATCCTAAACATTTTTATACAAACTACTTTGTTTCTTTGTGTGTGGTATGCTTTTTGCAGAAACGGCAGTATTTGTTCATTTCCATCCTGTCCGGATCGTTTTTTTTGTTCTTCATTGTATCGTAGTTTCTCTGTTTGCACTCAGTGCATGCCAGTGTAATTTTAGTGCGCATCGGTATCCTCCAAATCAATCTCCAGCGCAATTAAAAAAGGCCTCCATTAGCCTTCCACAAAAGCACTGTTTGTAATCTATCACAAGCTTAAAGCGTTGTCAATGATTATGATAAAGCTTTGGAGTCAAAAATGCAAAAAAAGGCC
>CAZSMH010000036.1:0-17689 GCA_964607965.1 uncultured Christensenellaceae bacterium | reverse complement strand
ATGGCTTCCTCTTCGTCTTTGCCGTTAGCGAAAACATAAATCTTCTCGCCTTGTTTAACTCCAAGTGAAAGCACGCCCATTATGCTTTTTGCGTTTATCTTTTTGTTTCCCTTTTCTACAAAAATCTGTGACGCAAAGCCGCCTGCGACCTGTACAAACATGGCCGCTTTCGATGCCCTTAAACCATCGACATTAGTGATGGTCAATTCCTTTGCCTGCATTCTACTCCCCCTTCGTCGTTTTGAGTTGATCTGCAATGCTGCATAACTTGCGCAGCCGGTGATTCAGTCCAGATTTTGAAGCAGCGCCGAGCAAGGCGGTTAATTCCCCAAGAGTGGCCTGCGGGTTGTTAAGACGCGCCTCAGCCGCTTCCCGCAGCGGCGCGCTTAGTTTGTCTATGCCCATATGCGCACTTATATATGCTATGCTCTCCTGCTGTTTTATTGAAGCGTTAACCGTTTTCGTCAGATTGCCTGTTTCGCAGTTCACCTTCCTGTTGACATTGTTGCGAATACCCTTAAGTATTCGTATGTTCTCTATACTCAAAATTGATGCA
Source organism: uncultured Christensenellaceae bacterium (assembly GCA_964607965.1). Lineage (GTDB taxonomy): Bacteria > Bacillota > Clostridia > Christensenellales > SZUA-584 > SZUA-584. Next base: position 17,133 of record CAZSMH010000036.1, on the reverse strand, counting down.
TGTGCGCCAATCATTGTGAGCAGTTTGACAATTGCGTCTCCCTCTTTTAAATATACCACATGGTTCTTTGCGCGCATTATAGTTCTTGCAGGAATTCCGAGCTCTTCAATAGTATTCAACAAAAGCTGTGCAAATTCCTTTTGACCGCATACAAATTCTAAATGATATCGCTTTTCAGGGTTGGTAATCGAACCGCCTCCAAGAAAAGCCCCCCGGATAAATGCAATTTTACAGCACCGGCCTTTGACGGGCGTGTCCTTGCCGATTCCGAACCCTTCATCCCCAAATATACCTACATCAAGCGCAACCATCCGCGCAGCCGCTTTTTCGATAAAAAGAGAATATATATGATTTCTTTTTAATTGATTGGTATGCCGTTCCATTACGGACTGAATTCCGTACAGGTTTTTAAGCAGCAGAAAAATCCGCCGTGCCACAGCCGGATTTTCGGTATCTACCCTAAGAGAAAAAACGCCGCCTGATATCCGTACCGAACCGGCGGTATGTACCAGTGCGCAAAGCTCCGAAAGCTCGCAGCATTCGCCAGCCGACGCCGTCCGGCATATCTCAGCCTTGGCCGCAGATGAAAACGACATACTTCCTCCGTTAGTTATGGTTAAGCTTTATATCCCGGTGTTCAATCGTAACACGATGTCCCTGTTCATTAAGCATACTGTAAAGCTCCTCTGCCATTACGACGCTGCGGTGCACCCCGCCTGTACATCCTATAGCAATAACAAGCTGCTTTTTATCCTGCTCAAGGTAATACGGAGCCACATAGTTGACAAGTTCATTAATCTTGTCAAGAAAAATGCGCGCTCTCGGGAAAGAAAGCACATACTCCTTAACATCCTGCTCGCGCCCCGTATGGTCCCTAAGTTCTTCCTGATAAAACGGGTTTGGCAGAAAACGCATATCAAAAACCATATCCGCATCAATAGGTATACCGCGTTTATATCCGAAAGTTGTAACGACAATCATTATGCCCTGTTCGTCATCTTCGCAGAAAAGCCTGTCCATTGTTTCGCCAAGCTTTTGAGGCGAATATGTAGTGGTGTCAACGATATGGTTGGCTACATCTATTATGCCTTTTAGTTTAGCGCGTTCCTTTGCAATGCCTGCCGTAATGTTGCCGTCTGGAGAAAGAGGATGCCTGCGCCGCGTTTCTTTATAACGCCGCACGAGTATTTCATCAGAAGCGTCAAGATAAAGTATCGATAGCTCTATTCCCTTCATTTCCTTTAAGCAGTTGATTGTCGAATATATATCTTCGAACATATCGCCCATACGCATATCCACTACTGCCGCCGCCTTTTTTATTGAGTCTTTGGCAAGGCACATAGCGGCAAATTCCGGTATCAGTATGGGAGGCAGATTGTCAACGCAAAAATAGCCTAAATCTTCAAGCCGTATAAGCGCTCTTGAGCGTCCTGCACCCGAAAGCCCGGTGACAATAACAAACTTCATCTTACTCCTCCGTTACGTTGACTATTCTGTCTGCAGACAGCCCTGCTCTCTCTATAAGGGAGAGCGCATTTTGCACTAGCCCCACATGCTCCGGACGGTGCGCATCACTGGATACTACAAACCTTACACCGGTGGTTGCCGCAGCCCGCAGATTATCCGCCGTAAGTTCGCTGTGCTTATTGTTTATTTCAAACAGAGTGCCGTAATCCACACACGCCTGCGCTATCTTTTGATAGTTTGCAGGAACACCGTACCCTAAATGAGCCAGAATGTCTATATGATGCTTCTGAATAGCGCGCATGTATGCCTGGGTTATCTTTTCCTCAAAGCGGCGAGCCATTGCAAAAGTCCATAAAGTGTGCAAATTACGCGGAATCACGGCTTTATGGTATCCCATGATGACGACATCGAATTGTTTGCCGGCAGGCATGTCCACGCTTCCATCGAGTCCGGTCAGATTCAGTTCTATACCCGTCTTAATCTCGATACTGCTCTCATACTTGTGCTTTACGCTTTCAATTTCTGCAATATATCTGTCAATGCTGCGGCGTCTTATACCGTACATGAAATTTGCGGTGCAATGGTCGGCAATCCCCACTGCTTCAAGCCCTCGCTCCAGCGCGGCTTTTATATTGTCCTCCGCGCTTCCCTTCCCGTGGCTGTATACAGTATGCGTATGATAATCTGCTTTAAGCTTCATCTCTCACCTATGATTCTAACCTCAGGCTCAAGCAGTATACCCGTTTTTTCCTTTACTCTTGCCTGAACCAGCTCTATAAGCGCTATTATATCTTCCGGAGTAGCGCCGCCGGTGTTTATAATAAAACCCGCATGCTTATTTGAAACTTGCGCTCCCCCTATTTTCAGTCCTTTAAGCCCCGCCTGTTCAATCATAGTGCCGGCAAAGCCACCCTGCGGGCGCTTGAAAGTGCTCCCCGCGCTAGGGTATTCAAGCGGCTGCTTTTCACGCCTTTTTGCATTCAGCTCGGCAAGTTTTTTTCTGCTTTGCTCTGCGCTGCAACTAAATAGCTTAAGATGCACGCGCGTTACCGTCATATGCATAGTTTCCAGTATGCTGCGCCGATACCCGAAACGCATCTTATCGGGTAACAGCGATATTTCGCCGGCCGGTGTGCAGAAATATACTTCCTTTACAAAGTCTTTTATCTCGCCTCCGTAGGCGCCTGCATTCATGTATACGGCGCCGCCTACCGTACCTGGTATGCCGCCTAAAAACTCGGCTCCGCCAAGGCCGTGCTCAATACATTCCCGCACAAGGCTAGATAGAGACGTGCCGCTTTTTGCATACACATCCTCGCTGTCTATTTCTATTCCCGAAAATTTATCAGCCAGTTTAAGCACTATCCCCCGCAGCCCTTTGCTGGTTATCAGCAGATTTGTTCCGCGCCCCATAATAAAAAGCGGCAGTTTAAGATTATCTGCTGTCCGCACCGCATGTCGTATCTCAGATTCGGATGATGGCAGTACCATAATATCCGCCGGCCCGCCGGTTTTAAACGATGTATGGGAGGCCATAGGCTCATCCCGTCTGACATCGGCAATACCGCCGGACAGCACTTTGTATGCGTTGTTTAAACTCATTGGCAGTCCTCTTGATTGCAAGTTTACACCAATATACTGCATTTAACAAGACAGTGCTGTTATTCGCCGGCTCCGCCCGATTCAAAGTAGTCCACTACCGCCTGCGCAGAACGTATATCCATGCCGGGCACAGCGACTATCTCGTCAAACCTCGCCGAGCGCAAGTCTCCCACCGTCTCAAAGTGATTAAGCAAGGCTTTCGCTCTAGCCGCTCCTACATGGGGTATCTTAAGCAGCGCCGAGTCCTCAACGTTTTTCAGCCGCAAACTGCGGTGGTAAGTAATTGCAAATCTGTGCGCTTCATCCCTTATGCGCTGTAAAAGGCCTAAGGCATGGCTGTTTTTGCTGATAATCAGCGCTTCGCTGCGCCCTGCAGTGAACACTTCTTCTTCACGCTTAGCGAGACTGATAATCGGTATTTCGTCCTCAAGTCCGAGCGAAGCAAGAGCGTCGTAACAGGACGAAAGCTGCCCCTTGCCTCCGTCTACGACAATAAGCCCGGGAAATTCGTCAAACCCCTGCGCCCCTTCAAGCGCTCTCTTTAACCGCCGTGTCAGCACCTCGTTTAAAGACGCGAAATCGTCTGCTCCTAAAACCGTCTTTATCTTGAATCGGCGGTAGGATTTTTTTTCAGGTTTCCCGTCACGGAATACCACCATAGACCCAACGGAATCCGTACCCTGCGTGTTGGATATGTCATAGCATTCTATGCGGCTTAGGCTGTTTTTTAGCCCAAGCGTTTCCGCAAGTTCCAATACTGCGCCTTTGGTCGTATCGTACTCGCGCTGCAGCCGCAGAATTCTCCGGTTAAGAGCTTCTTTAGCGTTGGCAAGCGCCATATCGATAAGCTTCCTGTTTGCGCCCTTTTGCGGCATAATCACCGCCACCTTGCTGCCCCTTTTTTCGGAAAGCCATTGCTCCAAAAGCGCCTTTTCCTGAGGCTCAGTATTTACGTAAATCTGTTTGGCAACACCGCTGACGCCCGAATAATACTGACCCAGCAAAGAAGACAGCACCTTTTCCTGCGGTTCGCCCGCGCACGCCATGAAAAAACGCTCTGTATGATTAAGCTCTCCCTTGCGCACAAAAAACCCTTGAACAACGGCCTCGTCTCCCTGCTGATAAATGGCAAAAACGTCTTTATCGTTAAGGTCAGGAAATCCGGCCTTTTGTTTTTCAAACAGCAGATGAAGCGCCTGTAACCGGTCGCGTATTGCCGCCGCTTTTTCGTATTCCATTTCTTCCGAAGCCTTTGCCATGTCTTGCTCAAGCTGTCTTTGAAGCCCTTTATACCGACCCGAAAGAAACTCTTCTATTTCAAGCACCATACGCTTATAATCATACTCGCTGACTTTGCCGGCGCATGGCGCAAGGCACCTTCCCATCTCGTAGTTAAGGCACGGCCTTGCCCTCTCGTATCCCACAATATCTTTTTTGCACAAACGAACCGGGAATACCTTAGTGACAGTATCAAGAACTTCGTGCAGTATATGCGCTGCTATATATGGTCCGTAATACTTTGCGCCGTCGTTTTCTACCCGCCGCGTAACGCTTATACGAGGAAACCTTTCTCTGATATCTATGCGTATATAAGGATAATGCTTGTCGTCCCGCAGCAGTATATTGTAATACGGGCTGTACCGCTTTATCATATTGCACTCTAAAATAAGCGCTTCAATCTCTGTCTCTGTCAGTATATAATCAAAGTCGGCTATTTGAGCTACTAACGCAGATGTCTTGGAATCCTTGCGCGAACTCGAAAAATAACTCGCAACACGGTTTTTCAGAGCCAATGCTTTCCCGACGTATATTATTTTGCCTTCTGCATTTTTCATAATATAAACCCCGGGCGTTTTGGGCAGATTTTCTAGCTTCTCACGAATCTTATCCATTATTAATACCCAAGCTCAATAGCTTTGCGCAGCACCCTGCCGGCTGCCGGAGCGGCATGTTTGCCGCCGGATCCTGCCTTTTCCATAACAACTGCAATGCAGAGGGGGTGCTGTTTGTCCTCAATGAACCCTGTAAACCACGCATGTTCCGCTTTGCCGTCTTTATCCTCAATCTGCGCGGTACCCGTTTTCCCCCCTACGGTTATGTTTTTAATAGCGGAGGCAGAGCCGGTACCGTTTTCTACCGCGGCAATCATCATATCTTTTAGCATGTCAGTATTTTTAAGAGGCGCCGCAGCCGGTTCTGGCTTTAGCATTGCTGTCTGCTTATTTTTGTCCGATACGGAAAGAAGGAGCTTTGGCTCCATCATTACTCCGTCATTGGCAATCGCACCTGCGATCATACACGCATGCAGCGGCGATATAAGGTCGTGATACTGACCGATAGCCGCCCATGCATTATCCGCAGCATTTGCAGAGGTTTCAAACACGCTTTGGCTCATTATCACATCGTCAAACAACAGTTCCGTATTAAACATAAACCTGTTTGCAGTATCTTTTACCGCCGATATACCCAGCGCGTCTGAGGCCTGGGCAAAATAAACGTTGCACGAATGGCGTATGGCATCCTTCAAATTCTCCTTGCCGTGTTCGCCCGTACATTTAACTGTTATGCCGCCTATCTGCGTACTGCCCGTGCATGTTGCTTTATACCCGTCCATGCCGTTTTCTATAAGCGCCGATGCTGTTATAAGCTTAAAAATGCTTCCCGGAGGATAAAGGCCCATGAACGCGCGGTTGACCAGCTCGCTCTCACCGCCTCCCTCAAGAAAATCATCCATATCAGAAGGATCAAAGGCCGGTGACGAAACGCTTGCCAGTATTTCTCCCGTTTTGTAGTTCATCACTACTATTGCGCCTTTGCTGCTTCCGAGCGCCTCATATGCGCTTTTGCAGAGTTTAGCGTCTATTGTGAGCGTAACATCGCTTCCCGTTCGTTCGCTGCCTGATATTAAATCAATAATACGGGTTATAGTATCTTTGTTGAATCCGAACAGATATTTTGCATACATCGTCTGTGCGCCGTATGTCATGCCGTAGCTATCGCCAATGATATGGGAAACGGCTTGTCGCGTTTTGCTGTCTTTTATATAAACGCGCTTTCCTTCGGACATATAAAGCAGTTTGCTGCCCGTGCGGTCGAGTATGTCTCCGGTGTCCACGGATTCCTGTATATTGCGCAGACGCGGGTTATACGGCGTTATAAACCATCGTTCTCCGTACATCACGACTGCATAGCCAAGATAGGCCACAAGCCCTGCAAACATCAGGCAGAACACTATCAGCAGGGTGCGTATGTTGCGCCGCAGTACGTTTTTCACACAACCTCGCCTCCCGCCCTTATAATTTCATATTCATCGCGCTCGCCGTTTTTGACAGCAACGCCCTCTATTATCCCGACAAGAGCAAGGCTTGAAACAAGGGAAGTCCCCCCTGCGCTGATAAACGGCAGCGTTATCCCGGTAAGCGGTATCAGTTTTATTACTCCGCCGATTATAATAAAAGACTGCAGCGAAAGCATACAGGTTGCACCGAATACGAGCAGCGCATCAAAACGTGTTCCGGCATTCATCGCAATGATAAGCCCGCGTATTATAAACACAAGATACGTCAGTATTGTGACGATGCCGAACAAAATACCAAACTCCTCACATATAGCAGCGAATATAAAATCGCTTGTATTAACGGGAATCGCATTCGGATAGCCAAGCCCCAGCCCGGCACCGAAAAAACCGCCCGAAGCAATGGCCATAAGCCCCTGCACAATCTGATAGCCCTGCGTGCGGTGGTACATCCACGGATTCTGCCATATTTCCACCCTCGTGCGCACATGCGAAAACAGATGATAGCTGGCAACGGCGCCGATAGCCGAAATGCCTAGCCCAGCAAACGTCAGCAGCGTTCGTCCCGTACCGGCGAAAAACATGATTAAAAATGTTCCGGCATACAGCAGCGCGCCGCCCAGATCGTTGGAAAGCACAAGCATAAAAATGCATAAAGCTGCAAACGCGGCATAGCAGACAATAGCCGGGGTTGGCCGCCTTTCCGCAAAAAAGTATGCCGAAACGATTATGAACATAACTTTTGCTATCTCGCTAGGCTGAAATGAGAATTCCCCGATAAAAACCCAATTGCGCGCTCCGCCTATCGTCCGCCCAAATACATATGTAAATATCAGCAGTAAAAGAACAACCGCCATCATTATGTAATTCAATATGCCGAAATCGCGTGCGCGCTTTACAACAAACACCGCTGTAAAAAGCACCGCAGTCCCCAGCGCCAGCCATATTAAGTGGCGCACCGCGGTTTCCATGTTGAGCCTTGCCAGCATGACCAGCCCTATGCTCGCCAGAAAGTAGCAGATTACTATGGTGATCCTGTCTATATGCCTAAATATCAGCGCCGCCAGATTATATGAAACCAGTATCACAAACGCCGAGCCGAACCCAAATAAAGCGATATGCAAATCCAGCCCGCCGTCTTTGAATGCCAGCAGTGCACATGCCGAAAGAGTAAACATGATAATAAGTGCCAGAAGCGCGCCCGCTCCTCTTCTCTCCAGTATCATTTACTCATCCTCTTTTAAATGTACTTCGATAACAACGTTGCCTAAACACACAATATCCATGCTGTAAATACGCTCACGATTCTTTATGCTGCGCCCGCCTACCGTCACATCACCGGAGCTTAAGCGTTCAAGATATACCGCTCCTGAAAGCGCTTTTTTGATTTGAACATGTTCTTTATCAACGCTGCGGTCGGCAATTACAATATCGCAGCGCCGGGAACGCCCCAGTACGTTTTGCTCCATAAGTGGTATATTCTCGCCTATCACGTCTTTTGGACCTGATATTACAGACAGATAACCGATGCTGCTTTGCGCTACGTTTAACACATAACGCTTATCTTTATATTCCTTTATTGATATGCCGGTCATGCCAAGCAGTATTATGACTGCCACAACCATAAACCAATACCGCATCGCCAGCGCCGCAGCTTCGTAAATGCCCTGCAAATGATACCACCTCTCAATATTGACATTGTATCATATTTTCAATGTGTTTATCCCTTTTAAAGTATACATAAAGCTTTAAGCTTGTCCAATTATCAAATGCTTTTTACATCTCCTTTCTTGCTTTTCTTAAAAAAACTCTATAACCCCGCAGCCTATACGTTCACCTGCGTCTCCCGCCGGCTGTGAAGTGTAATCGTCCCTGTTCATATGAACTACAACCGTCTTTCCAATAATATCCCTGACCTCGAAACGGGTGGTCATAAAGTTAAGCCAGGCTTCCCGCGTATCGGTAGCAATAAGCATCGGAAAATCTCCTGCGTGCAGCGGGTGCGGTAAGCTGTCCGGGTTATAATGCGCTCCTGCGCTTTTATATTCCGGCGGTATGCAGCTGTCTCCCTCATGCAGGTGAAATCCGAAAAAGCCCGTATCGTTATCCGGCAGCCCGCTTACCTGTGCCTCCACGTGTACGCCGAAATGTGTCTCTGTAAATATGACTGTTCCTTCAAGCGAAGGCGCATTTGCTCCGCCCTCAATCACGGCTATAGCCCGATATCTGCCTTTCATTATAAGCCCTCCTTAAGCATGGATATTTCAGATTAGTATATTCTTTTTTCAAGCTTTTTGTTACCTTCCAGGTGCAATCTGTAGGCTGCGCCGGTTTGACAAAGCGCTCCGGCTGCTATATCATGTCTATAGAGGAATAATAAAAATGTTTAAGCCAGGAGACAAAATATCATACCCTATGCACGGTGCAGGATATATAGAAGCCGTGGAAGAACGGCTTTTTCTGAGTGAAAAAAAGAGATACTATGTACTGCGATTCTTTGAGGGCGATATCAAGGTTCACGTTCCGATTGATAACGCAGAGAAAGCCGGGCTGCGTTGCATCATATCTCCCTCAGAATGCGAGCGTGTAATAGACACTTTCAGCACACTCGATGATATAGAGGAATCTTCCAACTGGAACCGGCGTAACCGTGAGAATCTCGAGAAAATGAAATCCGGCGATGTTTTCGAAATTGCTTCAGTTATAAAAAGCCTTTTAAGGCGCGAAACACAGAAAAGCTTATCCTCCAGCGAAAAGAAAATGCTGAGTACTTCGATGCAGATACTTCTTTCAGAGCTGGCGCTTGCAAGCGATAAAAGCGACGAAGAATTAAGAAAACTAATAACGAAACCATCATAAAATTTAATCGATAAATAATCGGTTAAAGCGGAATTTAGTGAAATAATTTATATGTTTTTTTTGAGGTGATTAATGGGCAGGAATATTGCACGGTTTTTTATAGTTCTGGTTGGCTTGTTTGTCGGCCCGGGCATTGTTGCCCTTGTTTTCGAATTGTTGGCAAAGCTTAATAATACTGAATCTTATATGCTGCTGTCTGAGCACCTTAACCTCTTAATTTTTATAAGTTCGGGAATATTCTCCGGCATTATTTTTCTTTTCATTTCTAAACCTTTGGTGGCAATAATATTTAAATCGGCAAAAGACGCAGACAAAAAAATATCAAAACTGCCCCCAAACGTTGTAATACCCGCAGTTATCGGTCTTATATTAGGTCTTATAGTTGCATATTTTCTCTCATCATTAATAAGCAGCATTATAATGCTTCCGTGGATAGCAGGTATTATCAATGTTTTGATTTATATAATATGCGTTTATCTTGGAATATCGATACTCATACGATACCGCTCAAGTTTTTTGGATTTTTTTCGCCGGCATAGAGACAGTGATGACAAAGACAAGGATAAGTTACTTGATTTTGCACGCCCCAAACTGCTTGATACCAGTGTAATAATAGATGGCAGGATATTTGATATCTGCAATACCGGCATCATTGAAGGCGCATTGATAATACCCGAATTTGTGCTTGACGAACTGCGTCATATTGCTGATTCGTCGGATGATTTAAAGCGCAATCGCGGCAGGCGCGGCCTTGACATTTTAAAGCGCATACAGACAGAGCTGGATCTGCCTGTCCGTATTGTGCATACCGAAATGCAGGAGGCTTTGGATGTAGATTCCAAGCTTCTTTTGCTTGCTAAAGAACTCGGTGGCATAGTCGTAACCAATGATTATAACTTAAACAAGGTTGCGGGCGTCAGAGGCGTGCGTGTGCTGAATATCAACGAGCTTTCCAATGCGGTTAAACCCGTTGTGCTTCCGGGCGAAGAAATGAACGTTACAGTCGTTAAAGACGGAAAAGAACCCGGGCAAGGCATAGCTTACCTTGACGACGGCACGATGATTGTAGTGGACGGCGGACAAAAAGAGCATAACAAGCCAATCAGCGTTGTAGTCACCAGCATTATTCAGACTGCAGCCGGCAGAATGATTTTCGCTAAATTGAAATAAAGCATTGAATGACTAAAACAAAACCCCGTTTATTAACGGGATTTTTAACAGTTCCAATTGATTTTTCGGTTTAACCATGCGGCACTGTTTTACATTGGGAAAGAGGCGTAATTCTCATCTTCCGGCAGGCTCTCAAATTTCTCGAGAATCGCCGTCTGCAGCATTGTTCTTGCTTCGGAGTTAATAGGATGAGCGATATCCTTATACTCCCCGCTGGGCGTTCTTCTTGATGGCATTGCTATAAAGTATCCGTTTTGCCCTTCAATAATTTTCATGTCGTGAATTGCAAACATGTCATCAAACGTTACAGATACCACTGCCTTGAGCTTTCCCATAGTTTCAATCCGTCTTATTCGGATGTCTGTAATATCCATTTGCAACCTCCTTGGCGCGTCCGATTGTGTATTTGTTAAAATTCGCTATTGATGTATGTTTTTCCTGCTTTTAGGTTGTAATTTATACAATATATGACGGTTTTTTTGTTGTTTCAACTCTTTTTTTGCAGTATTACCTTTGGTATAGCCTTGCAACAGCAAATACCAGCCGTTATAATACAATACGGAACCAAAAACAAGGAGAGTGTTATGAAAAACGTATACGACGTTCTATTTGAAAGAGGCTTTATCAAACAAGTTACGCATGAGGGATTGCCCGAGCTTCTTAATAAACAGAGCGTTACATTCTATATAGGCTTTGACCCTACGGCTGACAGCCTACATGTAGGGCATTATGTTCAGCTTATGGCGATGGCGCACATGCAGCGCGCCGGACACCGTCCTGTTGCGCTTATAGGCGGCGGTACAACAATGATTGGAGATCCTTCCGGCAAGGCGGATCTTCGCAAAATGCTCAGTGTTGAGAATATATCTTTAAATGCCGCTAAATTTAAAGAACAAATAAGCCGGTTTTTGGATTTTAGTGAAGGCAAAGCACTGATGGTTAATAACGCAGACTGGCTGCTTGAGCTTAACTACGTTGATTTTCTGCGCGATATAGGAGTGCATTTTTCTGTTAACCGTATGCTTACTGCAGAGTGCTACAAAAACCGTATGGAGAAAGGCTTAACCTTTCTTGAGTTTAACTATATGCTGATGCAGGCTTATGATTTTCTGGTATTAAATAAGCTTTACGGATGCAGCATACAGCTTGGCGGAGACGACCAGTGGTCCAACATACTTGCTGGCGCCGATCTTATAAGACGCAAAGAGCAGCGCGAGGCTTACGGAATGACGTTCTCCCTGCTGCTGACCAGCGACGGGCGCAAAATGGGCAAAACAGAAAAAGGAGCAGTATGGCTGGATCCTAATAAAACTTCGCCATTTGAATTTTATCAGTATTGGCGCAACATAGCGGACAGTGACGTTGAAAAATGCTTATTGCTGTTAACTTTCCTGCCTATTTCAAAGATTAAGCAGCTGTGCGAATATACAGACGAGCGAATAAACGCCGCTAAAGTTGCTTTGGCTTATGAGGTTACAGCGCAGGTGCACGGCACCAACGAAGCGGATAAAGCCAAAGCTGCAGCCGAGGCGCTCTTTGAAGGCGGCACACAGGAAGGCTCCATACCGACTACACTCATATCAAATATCACAGATTTACAGTTGATTGATTTACTGCAAACCTGCGGCTTTACAGCGTCACGCAGCGAAGGCAGAAGGCTTATTATTCAAGGCGGCATTACAGTAAACGGCAATAAGGTTGATGATGAGTTTCTACCCGTTACAGATTCGCTATTTGAGAACGGCGAGATGCTTATAAAAAAAGGCAAGAAAATATATCATAAAGTTGTGCTTGGGAGCTAATAAATGCGTATTATAATACAGCTATGATTACGGTTAATAAATGTTCCGAAACGTGCCTTGTCATAAAAAAATCGCGTTTTCTGGGGCTGGCATGCCGTGCAGATTCGGAAGCGGATGCACAGGGCATTATTGAAGAACGCAAAAGGCAGCATCATGATGCGCGCCATAACTGCTTTGCATGGATGCTGGAAAACGGAGCAATGCGCTATTCGGATGACGGCGAGCCTTCGGGCACCGCTGGAATCCCGATACTGGAAGTAATAAAAAATTCGGGGCTTGCCAATGTGCTTGTTATCATAACGCGCTACTTTGGTGGCACGCTGCTTGGAGCGCCCGGCCTGGTGCGCGCTTACACCCAGTGTGCAGCTCAAACTCTCGATGCGGCGTCTAAAGTCCGCCTTGCAGAATACAATGTATACGACTGTGTATTCGATTTCGCAACGTTCTCGCGCATTCAGTCCCCGCTCATTGCGGCCGGATGCAAAATAGACAACATTGTCTACGGCAGTGATATACGTGCAAAAGTTTATATCGCACAATATCAAAATGATGTTATGTTAAAGCAAATAAGCAACTTGACATCCGGACGCACAATACCTGTTCTCTCTGGCAGCAAGCGCATTCCGGCTGATATATGATTTGTTCTTTATCTTTAAAACCGTAATAAGTGCTAATAGCCTTTGCTTTTCGGGGTAAAGTTATATCCTTCCTTATCCCACACGTTAAGCCAACTCCTCAGTTTTTCCAAGAAAGCTGCGTTGCTCAAAGTTTTTGCCAGCATGCCAATCAATTGCTCGGTAATCTCTGATGTGTTGCCGCCGGCCATAACTTTCCTTATCGCCCATATACCCTCAAGCTCGTTTTTAGACAGCAGCAGCTCTTCGCGGCGGGTGCTGGATTTATGCAGATCGATTGCCGGGAAAATACGCCTTTCGGATAACTTACGGTCAAGGTGTATTTCCATATTACCAGTGCCTTTAAACTCTTCGTATATAATCTCATCCATACGAGAGCCGGTATCCACTAGTGCCGTAGCAATTATAGTGAGACTTCCGCCAAATTCTATGTTGCGGGCGGCACCGAAGAAACGCTTCGGCTTATACAGCGAACCCGGGTCAAGTCCGCCGGAAAGCGTTCTGCCTGTAGGCGGTATTATTAGGTTGTATGCGCGGGCAAGCCTTGTGATGCTGTCCAAAAGAACAACAACATCTTTGCCTTGCTCTACAAGACGTTTTGCCCTCTCAATAACCATTTCAGAAACGCGGGTATGGTTTTCAGGCCTTTCGTCAAATGTGGAATAAACGACCTCACCCTTTGTTGAGCGCTGCATATCAGTAACCTCTTCAGGGCGCTCGTCAATCAGCAGAACAATCAGATTCACGTCCGGATGGTTAGCCGTTATGCTGTTGGCTATTTTCTTAAGCATGATGGTTTTGCCGGCCTTAGGCGGCGATACCACCAGCCCTCTTTGTCCTTTTCCTATAGGAGATATAAGGTCTATAAGGCGAATAGCAAGGTCTTTCGCAACATCGGGGCGTTCCAGCGTAAGCCGTTTATCCGGGTGAATGGGAGTTAAATCTTCAAACGGTTTGCGAGTTAAGCATTTTTCAACCGTATCATCGTTTACCTGCTCTATATAAAGCAAAGCATTCAGCTTTTCAGCATCTTTTGCCGGACGGGTTTTGCCTTTTACTTTGTCCCCGGTCTTTAAATTAAATTTGCGTATTTGGGCCATTGAAACATATACGTCTTTATTACCGGGCAAATAATTCTCGCTGCGAAGAAAACCATAGCCTTCCGGCAGAACCTCTAATATGCCCAGAGCATCGCCGCAGTCGCCCTTGTTTAAAAGCTCATTAACCGCATCGTTGCCCATAACATATTCAATAATTTTCTTTTCTTCGCCGTTTGACGGCTTTTCGTCTCCAGTCGGTCCCAACCGGCCGCGATTGTCAAGAGCATCCTGCTGATAATCCGGAACATCGTCCCTGTCTTCATCATCTTCATCGTCATAATAATCATAATCTTCGTTATACTTATCTAATTCAGGCTTATCATCATCCTGACTTTTATGCTCAGGCTGCTCGCTGTGCGACTGTCTGTCAAGCTCATACAGCATGTCTAAAAGTTCGCCTTTGCGGTATTTGGTAACAGACTTTATACCAACCATTTTTGCAATTTCACGCAAATCCATCAAGCTCTTCTGTTTGAGTAAGCTGATATCCAAAATAAATCTCCTTTTATCAAATAAAAAATTAAAGCCAGACACAGTAATAATACCCGACAAAATAATTATAAATACTGGGAATCAACGCACTAAAAGAAATTCTAGCCACTTTGACTGTACCAATTATATTATTCCGTCTATTACATTGTCAATAGTATAAATGTCCTGCGACAATAATACTTATTTTCTTTTTGAATCTGACATAAGCTTATCCCCGATTGCTGCCGCATATTTTTATTAAGGCACGGAATAATAACAGTAAAGCAAAAAATAAGGAGGTTGTAATGAGCGGACAGGGAACACAATTGATTATGTGCACAATGGATTCATGCCGATACCACGATAGAGGCGATAAATGCCAGCTTTCCAGAATACATGTAAGCCCTATTTACAGCAACGCACAAACAGCCGAGGACAGTATGTGCCAGAGTTTTTTAAGAAAGGGATATAAATGAGATCATTAAAATGCAGTGCCCAAGACTGTGCTTATAATAATAAAAAGTTCTGCAGCGCTAATACTATACTTGTTAGCGTTGCCTCCAGCGAAGCCTTTTGCGATACATACACCAAAAATGACAGCTTTGTTGCTGCAGCAAATCTTGCTGATACTGAATTTGGGGACGAACCCTTAAAATCTCCCCGTATCACATGCACTGTTTCACAATGCATTTTTAACAAATCGTTTCGGTGCCATGCAAATAAAGTGCAGATTGATGACCCGCATGATGAAATGATATGCAACTGTCTTACATATCACTCAAAATAGCTGGTTTGAATTGTACCAATACAGAAGAGCTGCAAAATTTGCAGCTCTTCTTGCCTTTTCATAACTGGGGGGGTTGAGTGTGCAGATTGAGATCTGCACAGAGCAGGGATTAGTTTAGTTTTAGTTTAATGGTCCACACTTGCGAACACTGCTTTAGTTATGGCGCGATAGTCATATTCCCCCTTTTATGTACTGCCCTTTTTAAGGGCTAAGGCGCATTTTTGGGTAAACAAAAAGCTCTGATTTCGGCGGCCGGGCTGTCATGTCCTATTTGGATTTAGACCCCTTAGCTTTGCGTCCCCGGTTTTCACCGGGTTTGCCGTTATCGGCTCATAAGCCAAAAAACAGGTTTTTGTTTTGCTTATTTATAACACTTATTATTTCTTTTGAAACACAATTGCATAAGTTTTTTTAACATTTCTTTTTTAAGGTGTTTGCCTCATATTTTCTTCATAAGGGCCGATTATACATCTTTGCAGCGGCTCATTTATCGCCGTGCAAACAGCAAGCTGATAAAGAGAGAACGATATAAATAACAAGAAAAAAATCGTGTACGGGAAAAAAGCTATTGTGACGAAAACGTTAAGCAGCATGCAGCCGATTATTGTTAAACTCGTTTTCCATTCTGTAATTAACAGAATTAAAGCATTTTTAGCAATACTGCGGTTATTAAGAGAAAGTGTAGGCAAAAACACAAATACGTAGCTGGAAAACAATACAGCAAATAATATGAACATAAAGCCCAATGCCCCCGTAAAAATTTCAAAACCATCGGGCGCTGAAATGCTTAAGCTTAAAAAGTAGTACGCATCTAACAGAAAAAACGCGCCCAAAATACCAAAGGGCAGGCTTTTTAACAGATTCGCTTTAAACTCTTTTATAAATTCGCTCCACAAAAAGCAGTTACCGTCACGCACAAGCTTTATAAGCGGCCTGTTCATTCCGCAGAATGCCGCAGGAATTGTCACCACCGGTATGCAAAACGCAATAAAAAGCAAGTTCAGCGTTATCAGCTTCCAAAAATGGTTCCAAAGCAGAAACCCAAAGCGGCGAATACCCTTCTCGGGGGGCGGCTCCGTCACGCCCCTTCCGGGCGCAAACCTTTTGTTTTTTATTAGCTCTGTGAAACTGCCCATTACTAATCCGCCTTAATTCTTCATTCCGGTCATCACAATACCTTCAACAAAGTAACGCTGGCCAATAAGATAAACTATCACACCCGGTAAAAACGATAGGCAGGTAGCCGCAAACATCCCTGAGTAATCGGTTTTGAACGAGCCCATAAAAGTGGTCAGCCCTACTGCCATAGTATACTTTTCCCGCGAACTAATATAAATTGTTTGCTGCAAAAGGTCGTTCCAGGTTGTAATAAAGATTAATAGCGCAACAACTATTATAGCCGGCCGGATAGAAGGAACAATGATGTTTATCAGCGTACGTACATGACCGGCGCCATCTATTGTTGCCGCCTCATCAAGCTCTCGCGGCACTGTCCTTATAAACTGGCGCACCAAAAAGATATTGAACGCGCCGCCGCCGCAAAGATACGGAAGTATCAGCGGCCAGTATGTATCTATTAGCCCCAGACTCGCCCATGCTATATAGAGCGGAATAAGCGTTACCATAGTCGGCAACAGCATCGAACCCACGCAAAGCGAAAATATAAACGCTTTTCCTTTAAAACGCAGACGGGCAAAGGCATAGCCGCAAAATATCGCCGTGACCGTTCCAAATAAGACACAGGGTACGACAATAGTCAGCGTGTTTCCTAAATACAGCCAAAAGTCGAAAGTAGTCGGTTTTAAAGTGTAATTGGAAAACAACCAGTCCGACGGAAAAAACTGCGGCGGCCATTTAAATATTTCGAGGCTACTCATAAGCGAAGAGCGGGCCATCCACCATAACGGCAGCATAACTAACGCAGCTATCAAGATGACGATAATAA
>CAZSMH010000035.1:0-17742 GCA_964607965.1 uncultured Christensenellaceae bacterium | reverse complement strand
GAGTGTTTGACTACGAATCAAAAGGTCGTGGGTTCGAATCCCTCCGGGCACGCCAAATCATTGTAATCAGAACTTTTCCCTCATCGGGCAAGGGTTCGGGTTAATTGTTTATTTCAGTGAAGTTTTTTAATAACAGCTATTCAATCCTCTCCAATGTGATTGGCAGTGGGCCCCCCTCTCCCCAGTGCTCATTATTACAATCGAGAAGCTGCAGTAAATACGTTCCTGATCCTTTTATTATACCGTTTTCTTTCGTGAAAATGATTGTCACTTTTGAATCTTCGCCGGAGATAAGCCAAGGGCCATCATCCGCATTTTCCTCACTTACGGCTGCCTGTTTTGGATCGACTATCGACGGATAATATACTGTGAATGTTACTATACCTTCTGAAAAGTTATAGGAATATGTTTTACCATTCAATATAACCTCTCCACCGTCACCTGACGGGATTATCTCCAAAGTTGATTCTCGCGTTTCATTTAAAAAAGATTCAAGCAATTTCCAGCTACCGACAATGTCCGCATTAGTTACCCCCGACTCCAGCGTCATGGTGGCGCAGCCGCCGTTGTCATCGCGCGTGACGCGCACGAAAACAGGTTCGTCCTCCAGCGTGATCTGCCATGTGGCCGTACCTCCCACGGCGACGAACTGCGTGCCCTTGCCGGTCATGCTGTGCTTGCCGGAGACGGTTATGGAAACGTCCGTCCCGTCTCCAAGGTTCGCCGCGATGCCCGCCGTGACGGTGTATTCCGTTGGCTCACAATAAGTTAATCCGGTCCCCGCAAGTCGAATTTGACGGCAAAGAGAATATCGAATAGCCGCTCCTATCTGTCGTTCTTATCTTTTGCCTGCTTCATTGCCCGTTTCATTTCTGCTTTGCTCCCGAACATGTGATTGATTTTCTCAAGCTCTAACTGACGAAAGTTTAATCCTTCATATGCCGTCTCTCTTTGCAGTTTCAAATAGTTCTCGAAACGCTGCTGTGAAAGCGCTCCTGTTTCTATTGCTTTCCTGACTGCGCACCCCGGCTCTGTTTTGTGTCTGCAGTCGCTGTATTTGCATTCTGATACCAGCTCCTCGATGTCCTCAAATGCTTTTTGGAGGTTTCCGGCATAAATCTGAAGTTCACGCATACCGGGTGTATCAATAACTATGCCGCCGCCGGGCAGCAGCAGAAGCTGGCGGTGCGTAGTAGCGTGCCTCCCCCTGCCATCATCTTCTCGAATTTCTTTTGTAACAAGAACGTCCTCTCCCATCAGCCGGTTAATAAGAGTAGACTTGCCGACTCCCGACGAACCTATAAACGCAATGGTTTTCCCCTCTGCAATATAGCCTTTAACGCTTTCATATCCGTCTTTCTCCATACAGGAGCATGCTATTACGTTTGTCCCTATGCTTACCGATTCTATTTCAATAAGCTTTTGCTGCAAATCGTCACATAAATCCGATTTTGTCAGGACAATAACTGGTATCGCCATACTATCCCATGCAATAGACAAATACCGCTCCAATCTGCGCAGATTGTAATCAGCGTTTAACGACATACAAATAAATACGGTATCAATATTTGCCGCAATTATCTGCATTGCACCGGATGTACCTGCCGCCTTTCTGAAAAAGGCGCTTTTCCTCTGAAGTATATGATGAATAACCGCGTTACCGTCATCCCCATTTGCCCTGTCAATCATCACCCAATCGCCGACAGCGGGAAAGTCTGCGGCTTCGTCTGCATGATAAAGCAGCCTGCCCGAAACGCTTGCCTTTTGCTCTCCCTGTTCGCTGATTACTTTATACAGATTGTGATGCTGCTCGCAAACCCTTGCCAGGAACAAATCTTGATAGCAGGCGGCTTCCTGCTCAAATCTTTCGTTTAATCCGTATTTTTTTAGCTTTGAGTAATTCATATTATCCTCATGTTATTTTTAATATACTTTAACGGCTATTATATCGTTAAAAGCTTTAGATATTATAACAAATAGTTAGGTTCTGGAATAGTGAATTTATTTCATCTAATGTTTGTTGAATTTCGGCTGTCACCGGATTATACTTATAATCATTCATATCACTTAATATAAGTAAAATCCACGTTCCGCAGACAAATTCGCTCATCTGTGGGTGGCGCTGACTGTCTCTTGTCTGTAGACTTTAGCTGTAAAAGCTTTTAAGGAGGCCGGTATGGAAAGAAAAACTATAGGCAGTTTTATTGCCGCTTTGAGAAAAGCCAAAGGCTTAACACAGCAGGATGTCGCGGAGCGTTTATGCGTGTCCAACAAAACGGTAAGCAAATGGGAATGTGACGACGGTCTGCCCGAGATAACAATAATACCCGCAATTGCAGAACTTTTTGGAGTCACAGCGGATGAGATATTGAAAGGCGAAAGAAAAACTCAAGCCGAAAATCCAAGAGAGCAGTATAAGTATGAAAAACAAATAGAGAGGCTTATAAGCATTACTGCTAGCAGATTTAAAAATAATTCATATATCGCTTTGGCCGTCACGTTATTCGGCGTAATATGGCTTTTTACGGTTTCATATGTTTTTTACCTTCCAATCCTGGGCTTCGGTATACTTACTGCTTGTATTGCCGCAAGTTTTATTTGTGAGTTGATTTTTTTAAACAATGCTAAAACAGCCGCAAATGCCAATGAACTGACTGGCGGCAACAAAGCTCTGACGGCGCCGTTTTACAGGACTATGTTCAACTGTTTATTTATGATTATATGTACTAATATCTCTTCGCTAGTCTTAGGACTTCCTTTTGTGATTGTTACCGACCCGTTTTTTACCGAAAGCGTTATAGCATTCAGAGATTATCTTGGACTGCTGCCGCTGCTGGTTCTAATTTGCACAACTGCAGGAATAGTCTCAAAGACGATTACTAAAAAAGCATTGAAAATTTACAGGGTTATAAACATTTACTCACCAGAACAAACAAGAAAGCTTAAAAAGCTGAATCGCAACTTGCTTATTGCGTTCTTATTATCAGCAGCCGTATTCTTCGGATTTATAGTTCTTATATCAAGTATTTCCAATCAGCCGGCAGGACACACGTTTTCGAGCAAAGAGGATTATGATGCTTATATTTCTGATTTCAAGGCATACAGAGAGGAAATTTCCTCTGAAAATATTATTCTTGTTGACGAATACGAGAATGCAACTGTTAAAGACCAGATAGTAATTGAATCCGAAGACCAAAAAGTAGTCGTAATAAACGAAGAATTTAATAATGTGGCATACTGGGACGATACAACGCTTACGGTATATTATCAAAGAGGCGGCTTAAGAATACATTTCGGTTTGTTATTTTACGTTTTTTGGACAATAGACGCTATTGTAATTGCCGTAATTTATTATAAAAAACGACATAGGATTTTAGGAGAAAATAAATAATTTGCATAAACTCACAGCATCACTGTAAGCGCTATAAGCGCCTGCCCGCTGTAATATGCGGCCGTGCTTAACGTACCTGCTGCATACCCAAATCTGTTGCCGAATTTCCCAAATGCCAGCAGCATGTCGGATAAAACAAACAGTACTCCGCCTACAGCAGCGCAGACTGAAAAGGCATCGCTTGTCTTTGGAGCAAAAAGCATAGAGAATGCACGCGCAGCCATTGCGCATAAAAATAACGTATAAACGCTTGCCAGCTTTCGTATGTTTTTATTATTCTTTTGCGTTTTAAATGCAATAAACCCCACGCCAATCAGCAGTAAGAAAAAAGCGCCGTCATACCATGCCGGCGCCGCTAATGTCCAGAAAGCGACTATATAAGCTGTATGTGTTACAATAAACGCCGCCATACCGGCTTTAAGATATGCCCTTGAAACGCCTGTAAACAACAGCAATATATCCCCTCCGAGGGAGAAACTTAATCCTATTACTATCAGTGTATAATACGGTTCGTCTGCTTGTATCCGCGCGCTTACTGCTACCAGAACTAACATAACGCTGGCAGCTGCTTTGAAAAAAAGCCGGGCGGCAAGCGTACCGCCGCGCTTAAAATAAATATAAGCGCCGGCAAAAACACCCGTTAAGACAACGAACACATATGTCACGCGTTACAACTCCTCTTGCTGCCCATCCTCGCCGTCATCTTCGTCGTCATCTTCGTAATCATCATCGTCCTCGTAATATAGGCGCTCAAACTCTTCCCATACCTTATCAAGCCTATCCTCGTCCTCAATGGGAACATAGCAATCACAGCCGTCTTCATCCTCGAGTACTTCCATAAGCAATACTTCGCCGTTCTCAATGCCTTCGATATCCTCTTCGGGCGTTAAAGCTACAAAAAAACTGTCCTCGAAATCGAACGTCATAATATGCAGAAAACGCACATCTTTGCCTTCCTCATCCGTAAGAACAACAACGTTTTCATCGTTCATAATAGTCTCCCCTTAATGCCATAAACGCGGCACTTTTATTATGATAAAGCCTTTGTATTTTTATACCCTGCTGCTCCTGATTATAAACTAGCCTTCTCAAGATATGTGCGGAGAATATATACCGCAGCAATTTTATCAACTACCTTCCTCCGCTTTTTCCTAGATACATCAGCCTCTATCAGCATACGCTCTGCGCTTACCGTGGTGAGCCTTTCGTCAATATATTCCACGTTAATGCCTAAAGCGAAAACTTTGTCCATAAAATCTCGCACCATTTTTGCCGACGGACCTTCGCTGCCGTTCATATTAAGCGGCAAACCCGCCACAATAAGGTCTGCCCCCAGTTCGCGGGCACGCTGTGCAATATATCTTTCGTCATCCTCGCCTTTTCGAGCGTAAGTTTCTAACCCTTGCGCAGTAATACCAAGCGGGTCGGAAACCGCAATGCCGATACGTTTTTCTCCTATGTCAACGCCCATAATCCGTTTCATATTTTCCCCTTTGCAAATAAAAAAAGCCGAGTTCTTACAGAACCGACGTACATCTCAAACCGCCTTTATTTTTTAAGCAAATTACAATATAAATACCCCCGGACTTATCTATCATTGGTCATCCGCCTTAGACAGGCTGTCTATATAAACCTTGACAAACTCCTCAAGCAGCTCATCACGCTCAACGCGCTTTATAAGAGAACGAGCGTTTTTGTAGCTTGTAATGTATGTCGGGTCTCCGGAAATGATATATCCTACTATTTGATTGACAGGATCGTATCCCTTGTCTTTAAGGGCATCGCAAACCAGCCATATCACTTCCCTCGCGGGATTTGAAAGCTCTTTTGACAGTGAAAACTTCATTGTCTCATCAAACCTTGGCACAGTATGTTCCCCCTTTTACTTTTCGATATTATATACCACTGCCGTCTATATTTCAAACGAAAAACAAAGGCTTAAAAAAATTTATTAATAATGTAACTAATACATAAAGTATTCGTAACTGTTTCCAAATATAAACTCTCATTAACAAAGCCGGCGTTGCCGCCGGCCCTGCAACTTAACTGCTTGTCTCCACCATTTTATCCATATGGTCATTAATTGCTCTGCGGCTGTTTCTGACAGCGCGCTTAAGCTGTGGCTGAAGATATGGAAACGCGACGACTGCAGCTGCCGCGCCTATTGCCCCGCCGGCTAACATGCCGAGCAGCACATTTAATCTCATATTGTCACTCTCCTTTCAAGCAGTTCGCTACCAATAGTTTGCTCAAAAGAAGCATCAGATATCACTTCCATTATTTAAATTGCACTTTAAAAACAATTATCATCTTTATGTAAATTGTTTTTCTCCACTTTGCTGCGCAAACGGCGAAAATGAACGCAGCTCTTGCGTAAATTCTGTTATCAGCTCGATTGTTTTATCAATCTGTTTCTGAGTATTGCATCGTCCTATGGTAAAGCGTATTGCTGACCTCGCCTCTTCTTCAGATCGTCCCATAGCGCGAAGTACATACGATGGTTTAGCAGATCCCGAAGTACATGCAGAACCGGTTGATACCGCTATGCCTTCAAGATCGAGTCTTACCATAAGCGCAAGAGCGTCAATGCCTTCAAACGAAATGTTTACATAACCCGCTAGGCGCTCTGTATTTGCGCCGTTAAGACGCGTGCTTGGCAGTTTTAACAGCCCGTCTTCAAGCTGTTTTGCCAAGGCCTTAATATGCTCACAGTCTTTATCCATTGATTCAGCCGCAATTTGCAATGCCGCTCCAAACCCCGCCGCGCCGGTAGTATTGTATGTTCCCGCTCTCAATCCTTTTTCCTGCCCGCCTCCGTGCATAAAGCGCTCTAAAGTTATTCCGTTTCTTATATAGAGCGCGCCTATGCCCTTTGGACCGTAAAGCTTATGCCCGCTTATTGAGAGAAGATCAATATCGAGTTGTTCTACATTTATAGGCACACGTCCAACCGCCTGTACAGCGTCAGTATGGAAAAGTATGTCGTGCCTCCGCGCAATACTGCCTATCTCGCGCACAGGCATTATAACTCCCGTCTCGTTATTGGCAAACATGATGGTAATCAGTATGGTATCCGGCGCTATTGCGGCTTCTAGTTCCGACGTTTTTATAAGCCCTCGTTCGTCAACGGGAAGATATGTTACACGAAAACCGCGGTTTTTTTCCAGATACGCGCAGCAGTCAAGTACGGCATGATGCTCCACCTGTGTGGTTATAATATGTCCTTTGCCCGCCGCTTCCGCGATTCCTTTGATAGCCCAGTTGTCGCTTTCTGTTCCGCCTGATGTCAAATATATTTCTCCGGGCTGCGCGCTTAAAATATTTGCTGCCTGCTCCCGGGCGAAGATAATCGCTTTATGTGCATTTCTGCCGAATCCGTGCTGGCTTGAAGGATTTCCGAAATGTTCAATAAAATAAGGCATCATAGCCTCAATAACACGCTTGTCCGTATATGTCGTCGCTGCATGATCAAGATATATTTCCATTTAGCACCACACCTTTTTAATAAACTTTAAATCAATAATAGCAAACTTGCCTGCCTGCCGCAATGTACTGCTTATTTAATATCCCTCAAATTAAATTTTTATTTATAAAAAAGCACCGGCGAGGCTTCCGGCGCTTTAAGCTTTGTACATATTATTCAATATCTATTTTGCGTGTATTATCTGTACGCTGCTGGCGCGGCACAGTAATTTTTAATATACCGCCATCCAATTTTGCATGCACGCCTTCTGCATCTGCATCTGATAGATAAATGCTTCGGCTTGAGGATACGCTGCGGCGTTCTCTGTGGATATAGTTATTATTTTTCTCATCTTTTGCTTCCTCATGGTTGTACGAAATTTGCAGTGTTCCTTCTGCAAGTTCAATGCTCACTTCGTCCTTTTTTGCTCCCGGCAATTCAGCCTCAATTAGGTATTCTTTATCTGTCTGCTGGACGTCCATCTTAAAAGCTTCGCGGTGGCGTCCGGACATCCACGGATCGCTGAAAAAGTCGTCGAGCACGTTGTAAAAATCCTCAAACCCGGCCGGTGTCAGTCTGCCGCGTCTGTGTACAGGTATCAGATTTGCCATCATAATCAACTCCTTTTCTATATATTTCTATTTTGTTAGCACTCTCGCCCCTTGAGTGCTAACCCTTTAATTATTTTATAATGCTTACAAAATAAAATGTCAAGTCCGCAAAGTTAAATTCACAATTTTTTAAAAAATATTTTTATCCTTCGAATTAGCGCCTCAAACAATTTTGCTTATTTCACTGCGAAGCTGCTTTATTATGCGTTTTTCCAGCCTTGATATGTAAGACTGTGATATACCAAGATAATCTGCAACCTGCTTTTGCGTCTGCTCCTTTCTTCCGTTTAAACCAAACCGCATCTCCATTATTACTTTCTCGCGCTCGCACAGTCTTTCAATGCAGCTTTGCATCAAATCCTTTTCTATGCCGTCTTCTATCTCCGTATATACAACATCCGGCTCGGTACCGAGTATATCTGATAAGAGCAGTTCGTTTCCGTCCCAATCAACATTTAGAGGTTCGTCAAAAGATACTTCAAAGCGCAGCTTGGCATTCCGGCGCAGATACATCAGTATTTCGTTTTCTATACAGCGCGATGCGTATGTGGCAAGCTTTATATTTTTGTCAACGTCAAATGTGTTTACCGCTTTTATCAGCCCTATAGCGCCAATCGAAACGAGGTCTTCAATGCCTATGCCTGTATTCTCGAATTTACGGGCGATATATACCACAAGCCTTAGATTGCGTTCAATCAATATCCTCCTTACCGACTTGTCCCCCTCCCCCAGCAGCCGCAGCAGCGCCGTCTCTTCCTGTTGTGACAGCGGCGGTGGGAGCGCCTCGCTTCCGTTTATGTAATCGATACCGGCCTGCAGCCCCAGCCGCAGCATCACCCATGCAATTAATTTGCGAAACCAAACTGTCTTCATTTTCTTCCCCTTTCTTAAGTGCATCTATCATATTGCTTCCGACAATAGCCCCAAAGCCGCTCGGAAGCACATGCTTAGCTATACAAACCACCGCACGGCTTCCTGTTTCTCTGTCACAGAGTGCGGCTTCATCTATTTCTATGCCGTAGAAAATCTCTTTTCCGGCTGCGGTAGAGCAGGGCACTATTCTTAATCTGTCTGTCTTTTCATATTGATTGGTTGTAATTAAAAGAAGTAGTTTCTCGCCGAGAAGCTCCCCCGCCGTTATGCGGTCTAAAAAAATAACTTCGCAGCCGGACAAAGGTTCTTTTACAAGGTTGCCTGTATCCACAAAAGTCTTAACACAAATCTGCCTGCCGCCAAACTTAAGCCTAAGCTTTACGCAAAAGTCTTCCCGTATTCTGATGTTTCGCCTTATACGGGCAAGTATTGCTGTAAGCATAGTGCCTGCAGCTAGACCAAGCAGTATATATCGCACAGGCGGACGCACGACTATTGTGCCGCTTATTACGGACGGCTCGCCGAAGCTTATCATGCATGCGTATATCGCACCCGCAAGTACAAAGGATACAGCCCAAAATGTGCACGTGCTTTTTAGAAAACGTTTTTCTCCGCGCGTCCAAAAACCCATAAAGCACATTGCAAGCGCTGCGGCGGCTTTAACGGGCAGCGATGCGAGTATGCCGCCAAAAATAAGTGCCGCACATGCATAAATGCCGCCCGCAGCTGCCGCAAAAGCAATGCGGCGCCAACGCAATTTCAGCGATGACAACCGTGCGGCCAGCAGCAGTATCAGCAGATTGATTGAAAAGTTGTCAATAAAAACAAGTTCTATATAGACCTTATGCAACCGCTTTTTTTACCCTTCCTTTGGTGGGTACATTATATAGTTACTGTGAGTTTATATATTGTAGAACTGCGCATTATAAAAAAAAATAAATGGCACAAAAAATAATAATATACACAGTGAATGGTTACCGCATATTAAACTATAATACCGAAACAAAAAACTATGTAAGCTGAATTTAATAATGGGAAAATTTCTAAAGCTTAAATGTTGAAATCCTAAAAGTGCCGCAATCCAAAGATACTATTCCGTAAGACGGCCTTAAGCTTCGCGGTTCTCCAAGACTGCCGGGATTGTATAGCCGTACGCTGTGAAAACGCCTCTCAACAGGAATGTGCGTGTGCCCGAACAGCACAAGGTCAGCCTGTTTTTCCTGCGCATACAGCCCAAGCCGCAACAGCGACGTTTTTACAGACTGCTTGTGACCGTGAAGTGCCAGTATACGAACCCCTTCCAATGTTAGCTCCAGCTCGTCTTCGCCGTTGCCAAAATCGCAATTGCCGCGCACCGAATATACGGTACCTTTTGTTTTATCGCGTATATACCGAACATCCCGGCTTAAATCGCCAAGATGAATTATAACGTCTATATCTAAAGCCCGTCCCAAAACCGCCGATATGTTTGCCCTGTGTCCGTGCGTATCGCTTATTACCAGCAGTTTTTTCATATGCTCTTTCTTAGTGCCATAAGTGCGCGCGCGCGGTGGCTTATGCTGTTTTTGATATCTTTCGGGATTTCGGCAAATGTTTTATCTAATTCGGGGACTAAAAATAGAGGGTCGTAGCCAAAGCCCCCGCTGCCGGAGGCTCTAAGTGCAATCTCTCCCTCTATCTCTCCGCGCGCAGTAATTACCTTTTCTCCCGAAACAAGCGCAACTACGCACACAAAACGCGCCGTGCGTTCCTTTATTCCATTAAGTTCGCGAAGCAGTTTGATGTTGTTCTGCTCATCTGTCGCATTGTCTCCCGCATACCTCGCGGAAAGCACGCCCGGGGCGCCCCCTAGCGCATCTACACAAAGGCCCGAATCGTCTGATAGAGCATCGCAGCCGGCAGCCGCGGCGGCTTGCCTGGCCTTTTTTACAGCGTTCTGCTCAAAAGTCTTTCCGTCCTCTTCAACATTTAAATTAAGACCTATATCCCCAAAGGATACAATATCATCGTAAAGGCCGCTCAGTATAGCCTTTATCTCTTTTACTTTACCCTGATTATTGGTCGCAATCAGCAGTCTTCTCATGCCTTTAGAGCTTCCTCCTGTATCTTTTGTATTGTTTTATTTGCCTTGTCCGCAAGCTTAAGTATTTTAGTCAGCTCTGCCTGAAGGAAGGGGCGCCGCTCGCCTGTTCCCTGTATTTCGACAATACCTCCGTTGTGAGCCATAATAATATTAATATCGGCGGCGGCCTTGCTGTCCTCGCTGTAATCAAGGTCAAGCAGTATATCATTGTCAACTATGCCGCAGCTGACCGCAGTTATACCGTCTTTAATAGGGTTTTGCGTTATAAGCGATTCACCTGTCATTCTGCCAAAACATTCGCAGAGCGCGACATAGGCGCCAGTGATACAGGCTGTGCGCGTACCGCCATCAGCATCCAGTACGTCGCAGTCCACGCATACCGTATAACCTGACAGCGACTTAAGGTCAACTACGCTGCGCAAACACCGCCCTATCAGCCTTCCTATTTCGGTGCTGCGCCCGTCCGGTCGCTTTGATTCACGCGGTTTGCGCGACGGCGTGCTTGCTGGCAGCATTGCATACTCTGCGGTCAGCCAGCCCTTGCCGGAACCTTCAAGAAACGGCGGAACCCCAACCGTATACATAGCCGTGCATATCACCCTTGTGCCGCCCCATGATATCAGCGCGCTGCCGTGCGCGTTTTTTAAAAAACTCTTTTCAATGGCAATTGGCCGCAGGCTCTGCGCTAAGCGCCCGTTTTCTCTCTTCATTTGTATTTATGCCTTTCTTAATCCATTGTATTGACAAACTCAGGATACGCCATTGTCGTCTGTGATGTGGATGTATACTCCCTGCCGTCCACCAGTATACGCACTTCATCAATGTTGTCAAACTGCATCAAAGTTAGAATTATACATCTTACAAGCGCCTTTTCCTTCTGCGGAGTTTCGCTGATTAGGTTAAATTCCTTCGAGAAGTTTATAGACGCAACGCCGTTGTCATCCACATCAACGCCAAGCAGCGATGTGCCCCCCGGGAACAGGCTTCTTAAGCCTCCCTCTCCCGGACCTTTTACAAGCTCGCTCATTGCGGCGAAAGCATCAGCCTTGCCGCCGACGTATTTGGTTACCGGTACTATTGCCGTTCCCGATTCGTTCTGAAAATAAAGCAGCAGCTTAGATGCGTTATCAAGGTCAGCAGTTGAAAGCGTTGTCATAACATTAAGATCGAACGTTTCAAACGGTTTGCTTATATCGGTGCCGCACGGAAGGCTGTCTTTACATCCCTCCTGTTTTATTATTACCGAATCAATTGTTACAAACTCAGTTAAAGTGTTTACCACTGCCGCAACTTTGTTCATTTCATCCACGGGATTATACGCAGTGATAGCATCCTTACTAAGCTTAATTGTTGCCAAACCGTCCTTTATTGACAGGCTAAGCTCGGTCCCCTCTTCAAGTATGGGATTAAGCCCTAAATATGATATCTGAGTATCGGCATCCGGGTCTGCGATTAACTGGGACACAGCCGAAGCGCCGATGCCCTCCACCCATTCAATCTGCTTCATAACAGGTACGATATAGCCGTGATCATCTGCCAGATAAAGCACCGTTTTTCTGTAGTTTGCATTATCGGTCTGATTTACCGCAGGTATCTCTTGGTATATCTCTTCTTTCTGCGCTCCGCATGCTGCAACTGCCAACACTAAAACTCCGACAACCACTGCCGCAATTATCTTTTTATTCATTTCCCGTTCCTCCCCCTGTATACTTTTTATAAATATATTAACGGGAGGCGGCGTATATGATTTATACTTTAGAACAAGCCTTCCTGCAGCCTGTTTTAGGTTTATTTCCCGGGCTTTGTAACATTTTATTCTTCAGGGTTGATGTGAACGATAACATCAATCACCTGTGAAAAATCCGCTTTTATCGCATCGCTTACCGCATCGGCAACATCGTGCCCTTCTAGCACGCTTAACCGGCCGCAAACTCCTACCGCAATATCAACGAGCAGACCGCGTCCCATCCTGCGGCACTTAAGCCAGCAAATATTGACGACCCCCGGCACACCCTCCGCCTGTGCACGTAACGAATGCATAGTGTTATCATCGGGAGCCGCGTCAAGCAGCATGCGGCTGGATTCCGCAATTATGCCTATTGCTGTTTTGACAATAAGCATACCTATCAGTACCGCTATAGCCGGTTCGGAGTAAACCGTAAGCGCATAAATGTTAAAATGAATGCCTATGAATGCAGCGCCGATTGCAGCAACCGCACCAAAAGTTGCTAAAATATCGTTGCGGTGGTCCTTGGCGCTTGTTATAACGGCCATTGAATTGAGCCTTTTTCCGGCCTTATATGTGGCTTTGAACATAAGCAGCTTTATAAGAACAGATACCATTGCAGCGCCGAACGCATACC
This sequence comes from uncultured Christensenellaceae bacterium, assembly GCA_964607965.1. Taxonomy (GTDB): domain Bacteria; phylum Bacillota; class Clostridia; order Christensenellales; family SZUA-584; genus SZUA-584. Next base: position 4,958 of record CAZSMH010000035.1, on the reverse strand, counting down.
AGCTTGGCGGGCTTACGGTTTGCGATATAACACTGTTTACAGCCTCATAGGCCACAAAACACATACCGGCAATAATCATTATACCCACAATAAGTGAAACCAGCGCTTCCATTTTACCGTGTCCGTAATGATGATCTTTATCGCCCGGTTTTAATGAGTATCTTAATCCAAGCAGCACGATAACCCCGCTTAATACATCGCCTGCCGAATTGACAGCGTCTGCCTTTAAAGCCTCGCTGCCTGCCCATAATCCCACGCCGCCTTTTAGCAGAAACAGAAAAACGTTTCCGGCAAGACAAAGCGTAATTATTTTTAGCCCATAGTCATCCCGCATATAAAGACCGCCAGTATTATGTTTATAGCTGCCTGTAATTTATCATACCAGCTATTTTCTTAATAATAAAGTGCGTTTTTCAGAGAATAAATACAAAACCGCAAACGCATACTATCTGTGCAAGTAACTAAACTCAGAAATAAAAAAAGCACAGCAGTGCAGCCATGCTTTTTAGTAATTAATCTCTTATGCTCTTTCCATATATTCGCCGGTACGGGTATCAACGCGAATAATATCCCCCTGATTGATAAACAGCGGCACCATTATTTTTGCACCCGTCTCAAGCACTGCAGGTTTATTGCCTGCGGTGGCGGTATCTCCCTTGAATCCCGGGTCGGTCTCGCTGATTTCAAGCTCAACAAAATTAGGCGGCTCGACAGAAAATGCTACACCCTTGAAAAAACGGATCGTAACGGGCATATTCTCTTTTATATAGTTAAGTGCGTCCTCCACCTGGCCGTGATTTAAAGGGATCTGTTCGTAAGACTCGTTATCCATAAAATAATAAAGCTCTCCGTCGCTGTACAGATATTCCATAGCCTTTGTTTCCACATGCGCTTTGGGAAATTTTTCGGACGGATTAAAGCTTTTTTCCAGTACATTGCCCTGCATTATATTTTTCATTTTAGTGCGCACAAAAGCTGCACCCTTGCCCGGCTTTACATGCTGAAAATCAACTATAACCCATACCTGACCGTCTATCTCTATAGTCAGACCTTTTCTGAAATCTCCGGCTGAAACCATTTTAACCTCCAACATTCATATGATTATAACTTCACGCGGCGCAGCCGTAAGATTGACGCAGCCGCCTTGTTTAATTATACACAAATCCTCAATACGTACTCCGAAACGCCCCTCCAGATATATTCCGGGTTCTACCGTAACCACCATGCCTTCTTTCAGCACGGCATCTGCTACTTCGTTTATTATCGGCGCTTCGTGTATAAACAGCCCGACACCGTGGCCAAGCCCATGCCCAAAGCATTTTGCATAACCGTTTTGTGCTATGTAATCGCGCGAGGCGGCATCAACGGCCTTCGCTAAAGCCCCGGGTCTTAGCGCCGCAATGCCTATATTTCCTGCGCGGTTTACAATATCATATACTTTTTGCTGCTCTTTGTCCATATATGATATGGCTACAGTGCGCGTAAAATCTGAGCAATATCCCTCAAATCTACAGCCGTAATCCATCGTCAGCAAATCGCCCGCTTTAAGTTTTCTGCCGGACGGCGATGCATGCGGCAGGCTGGAATTTTTGCCAGATGCAACTATCGGCGGGAAAGCGCTCTCCGCGCCGTTTCTATGCATATAATAAATAATCTCGGCTTTGATATCCTGCTCGCTTACGCCCTCACGTATAATGCTGCAAAGGCGCGAAAACAGCAAATCGTTATGTTTTGCTCCTTTCTTAATAAGCGCAAGCTCATCGCTGTCCTTTATGGCCCGCTGCGCTGCGATATCATCCGATAAGTCAATTATACTGCTCTCGCTGACATGCGCGGTATAAGCTTTATATGCAGGCATCAATACCCGCGATAGGTCTATACCTATTTTTTCGGCTTTCAGTCTATTGGCGTGCTCAAATATCGTCTGTATGCGTGTCTGCGCTTTTGTTTCGACTACCGTAAAATCTGTTTGCGCTGCGGCCTGTTCGCTGTAACGAAAGTCGGTAAATAATATACGCTCATTTAGCGTAATCAAAAGCTGGCTGCTTGTGCCTAAAAAGCGGGAATAATATGTCACATTCTCGGCAGCAGTTATAAGCGCGGCATCGGCTTTGCGCAGTTCCATTGTCTGCAGCAGATTCTTAATTCTCAATTTTTGCAATCTCACATTCGTACATATTTTTCATTTTCACCGCGTCTTCCGCCATAGTACCGCGTGATTCACATATAATAACCGGCTCAAGCCTGCGTTTTGCTATAAGCTGAGAGAGCGGTGCAAAGTCCGGCCCGTAATCAGTGTCGGCAAAAGTATGGTGTTTCCTCTCTCCGGCCGCAGTATACTCTATACGCGAAAAATGAACGTGGAAACGGCGGGCGCGATACCCCCCAAGTCTGTTTTCAAGCTCGTTAAGAACAAGTCTGAAATCTTCCTGTGTTTTCAATGCACCGAGGCCGCGCGCATGAAGATGCCCAAAGTCAACTGCGGGCACAAGTCTCTCATCTATAGCGCACAACTCTATGACTTCCCCAAGGTCTCCTATCTGCTTTATTCTGCCCATTGTTTCCGGACAGATTTCAAAATAAAACAAGTTTTCCGAATCAAGAATATTAACTATCTCCAGCAGCGATTCTTTGACACGAGCAAATGCCAAAGCGCGGTTAGCACCGCCTGCGGAGCCCGGATGAAAGACTATTCTTTTTACTCCCATCCATTTGGCCGCCTTGGCCGTCTGGATAAAAAAACGAACATTTCCTTCTCGTTTTTCTTTTTCGTCCGTTGCAAGATTGATATAGTAAGGCGCGTGTACGCTAAGAAATATGCCGTGCAGGCAAGCTTGCTCGCCTATTTTTTCAGCAGCAGGCTGCCCTATGCGTACGCCCCGCCCGAACGAATATTCATACGCCCCAAGCCCTAATTTTTTTATCCATGAAAAGGCCTCGTATGTATGCTTATGTCCCTGTGCATAAAAGCTGTCCGAATTGCCCGCAGGCCCGAATAATATCATAAGGCTATATTACCTCAAACTTTAAACATAAAGCAAAGTTTTATGTTTAAAATATTGCCGCCTACAGTTTATATGCGGGTTCTTTGATAACCGGCACAATTGCGCTCTCGGCTTTTTCTATCTGCTGCTTACTGCCCGATACTGCTATCCAACAGCTTCCTTCCGCTCCGCATACGCCCCCCGCCGAAACAAGCTCGGCATTGGCGCCGGATATTATGCTTACCGCTTCAAGCTCGGTTATTATCTCTCCGCATACAGGCAGCAGCCTTAAACCCGATGCGTCTGAAGAGTTTAGCTTGTTAGCTATATCAGTTATGCTGCCCGGAACCCTTTTTTCCACCCCTACAGGCAGATAAAGCAATACGCGTCTGCCGACAACAGCCTGCAAGGCAGCCATTATTGTGCCGCCCTTAGGATGCCCTATAAGTATGCCGGCCTGTTTGTTATCAATATTAAGAGCATTAGCCCCTTTGATTATTACGTCGCCCTTCTTAAGCTTGTCCGCAACGGCAAATACATCAAGCCCTTTTTCCCATCTGCCGTTTACTATTACCACATCGCCAGCAAAACCGTTTTCGTCCGGCAGTCTGCCTGCTTCTGTCAGGCTATAAGACGGCGGAAGAGTTATTCCTCTTACAAAACCGCTTCGCGAAAACCCGGAACGCTGACCGATAAAATCCAGCATCTCCTCCGCGACGTAAGCGTTTGTCGTCCCCGCTATAATAACCACGGTACCCGCAGCCAGCGCCTGCTTTATCTGTTCTATATAAAGCATAGATTTTGCTATAAGCCGCTTGCCCGCTGCCGGTGTAATCAAATACTGTTTTGTCATATCCATATCAGCCGCCTCCTTCAAATACTTGTCCAGCAATTTAATATTAGCTTATTTATTATGCTAATGTCCAGAATTTTTGGCAAGCTCGGCAGCAAGTTTGGATATTGCTTTGCTCTCTATGCGCGATACATAGGAACGGGAGATCCCCGTCTTATACGCAATTTCCCGCTGAGTCTGCGGACGAATGCCGTTAAGCCCGTAGCGCATTTCCAAAACAGCCTTTTCACGCCTTGTCAGGCATTTTCCCAAAAGACCATAAAGCATCCGTGTCTGTATGCTAAGTTCCGCCTGTTCAGACACGATATCATCGCGTGTGCCGAGAATATCTATCAGCGAAATCTCGTTGCCCTCTTTATCAACTCCTATAGGGTCGCACAGAGATACTTCGCATTTTACTTTTTTGCTTGACCGCAGCGCCATAAGCACTTCGTTTTCTATACACTTTGCAGCGTAAGTGGCAAGCTGCGTTCCCTTTTTGGGCATAAACGAATTGACTGCTTTTATAAGCCCTATGGTGCCTATTGATATAAGATCGTCATTGGGAAGAGCAGTGTTTTGGTATTTCTTTACTATATGCGCAACCAGCCGCAGATTGTGCTCAACAAGTTTATGCCGTGCTGACTCATCTCCCTGAACGCTTAGCTTTAAGCATTCGGCCTCTTCCTCTTTGCTCAGAGGCTTGGGAAATGTGCGTCCGGATAAATACCCCGCAAGAAACAGCAGGTCTTTAACAATACTAAAAAAATCAAACATGGGCGCCTCCGCTGCTTTATACTCTAAAGCCTATGCTAAACCGCCGCAAATTTTGCCTGTCCTTTAAACCGTATAAAATAGATTATGAGCATTGTGCTCAAGAGAGTACATGGAACCAGCGCCGGTAAACAATCATCGTGGCGGTTCCCCATATTGTCGTAGGTGAAATCCGACACGTTGTCTTTTTGCTTTTTTTCGGAGTTGTTTTCCTTTAATATGCAGTTCTCATCCGTCTAATTAAAAGAAAGCGTCAGTCATTGGGATAATCTCTGTTGGACCTTTATCCATCACATCAAGCAGATCATTTGAGTCCCCGATATACGTAAATGCATTATATACATTCGAAGAGCCTAAAGCAGTGCTGT
>CAZSMH010000034.1:0-17824 GCA_964607965.1 uncultured Christensenellaceae bacterium | reverse complement strand
TGGCGTGCCCGGAGGGATTCGAACCCACGACCTTTTGATTCGTAGTCAAACACTCTATCCAGCTGAGCTACGGGCACACAACGGCGTTTTTACGCCACATCATTCTAATATAACAAGCAGGCATTGTCAACAAAAAGCCTGCAAAAAGGCTGTGCGAAAATGTACGTACGGTTTTTGGAATTCCGTCATTAAAGTGCCTATTTAAGCAGCAGCCGCACAGCAAGTGCGCCTATACGGCGGGGCAGCATGCTGTATAGCTTAAGACCGAACCCCGCGTTTTTTGTGTAGAGCAAATGCGGTTTTCGCGCAGTTACGGCACGATAAAAAACTTTTGCCAGCGCTTCAGGATTTTTAGCGCTTTTCATGCGGCTGTTCATTATCGCGCGCAGCTTATTCGCATTCGTCTGGTAAAGCCGCGACTCTGCGCACATCTTTGACATTTCGTTATGCGAGGCCTCAAGCAGCCGGGTACGGAATGCGCCCGGACGAACAACGATTACCGGTATATCAATAAACTGCAGCTCGAGGCGCAGAGCGTCGGCATAACTGCCCAATGCTGTTTTAGACATCGAATAGATTCCGTTAAACGGAAGCGGTTTTTGGCCGTCAAGCTCACTCGTCGTTATGATAATGCGGCCGCCGTTTCGCACAAGCGGCAGGAATGCTTTATTTACTCGGTACACGCCCATCAAATTGACGTCCAGTACAGACTGCAGACGCTCTTCGCTTATCTCGACAAAGGAATCCATAACATATATACCGGCCATGTTGATTAGAGCATCAAGCCTCTCAGTTTGAGCGGATACCGCATTAAAAGCATCATCAACACTTTTTGAAGACCTTACATCCATCAAAAGAGGTATTATGTTTTTGTGAGAAACCTGAGGCTTATGGATATCACAGGCGTAAACGCGGCAGCCGTGCTGTGCCAGATAAGACGCTACCGCAGAACCAAGACCGCCCGAAGCGCCGGTAAGCAGAATTTGCTTCATTGGTACACTCCCCATATTTGTATATAGCAACAGTATGACAGGTATTATTATGACTGACAAGAGACATATCGGTACAACATAAAAACTATCCAGAAACGCAAAAAATATGTGATATTGTCGTTTTGTCAATGCGCGTTTTTAATCCGCAGAGCATACCGCCAATAATACTGCCATATAATTTACCGAATAAGTTTTTAAAGGAGGTTGTTATCCATGGGGTATGATGGGGATAGCTGCCATGTTGATGAGCCGTATCCGCCTGTGCGCGTCAGCGGTCCTAATAATATATATGCAGCGGAAATTCTAAGCAACATAGGCGGATGTGTTTCAGAGATGAGCGCCGTCACGCTGTTTTTCTACAACGAATTGTTAACAGAAAAGGAATACAGTAATATTTCTTCCTGCTTTCGTCGGATAGGGACTGTTGAGATGCGCCACCTTGAAATTTTCGGCAGACTCTCGATGCTGCTGGGCGCTGACCCGCGCTTGTGGTGTACACGCTGTTCGCGCAAACTATATTGGTCGCCGGCGTTCAACCGCTATCCAAGAGAGATAAAAGCGCTTTTGCGCAACTCTATAGAAGTTAAATCTGCGTCTGTCGCAAAATATTCCGCGCAGGCAAACGCAATAAAAGACCCGTATATAGTTGATATAATAAGCCGCATTATACGTGACGAACAGTGCCATTTGGATATATTCCACAGCGTTTATTCGCAGCTAAAACGTATATAAAAATAGTCGTTGCCGCTGTCGGTAAGACATTTTAGCTTTACTTATAAAATATTCTCTTAAAATATTCGCTTTTTATAATATAATTTTATAAATACAGTTTTTATTTTTTTATTTTATGATAAATTGAAACAGTGCAGGAACAAAACGCTTTTATTAAACGTCTTAAGGAAGGTAAAAAACTATACACATAAGTGGGAAAGGACAATGTCTGTGGAACTATTAAGAATTGAAGGCCTCACGAAAGTAATGAAAAAGAGGAAGATACTTGACAACATTTCGCTTCATGTAAACTCCGGCGAAATCGTCGGTTTTCTGGGACCGAACGGTGCAGGCAAAACCACCACAATAAAAATGATTATGGGGCTGTTTACTATAACAAGCGGAAAAATCATCGTCTGCGGACACGATGTGGTGACTGACTTCGAAAAAGCAATGCAGTATGTCGGCGGCATTGTAGAGAATCCCGACCTTTACAAAAGGATGACCGGCAAACAGAACCTGGAGTATTTTGCTGCTATGTACAGCGGCGACAAGATAAGAAACATAGACGAAGTCGCGGAACTTGTAAAAATGTCCGCACGCATAAACGACAAGGTAAGAACCTATTCGCTTGGTATGCGCCAGCGTATTGGTCTGGCTCAGGCTATTTTGCATATGCCGCAGCTTTTAGTGCTGGACGAGCCGACAAACGGGCTTGACCCAATAGGCATAAAGGAACTGCGCGACCTTTTAAAATACCTTGCCAAAAACGCAGGAGTCGGCGTGTTTATATCAAGCCATCTTCTATCAGAAATGGAACTGATGTGCGACCGTATATATATAATTGACGAGGGCGTGGTTATTGGAGAAAAAACAATAGAGCAGGTAAAAGACTCTAACAAAGAAGAGATTTTCAGTTATTCCTTTGTTACAAGCAGCAGCGAACGCGTACTTGAATATTTTAAAGGTCTTGATGCCAACTGCGAACAGCGCAACGGCGGTGTAACAGTGGTTATGAAGCGCAACGAAATACCCGGAATCATAAGAACACTTATAGATATGGGAATTGACATATACGCCGTAAATCAGGCGCAAAGAACGCTGGAGCAGGATTTCATATCTATGACGACCGGCACAAAAACACAAATCAGGTAGCAAAGCGAGGGAATAAAAATGAAATTTTTAAAACAATTGAAAATTGAAATAAAGAATATACTTGGAATGAAGTTCGTGCTTATTATCGCCATATTAATTTTGCTGTTCAGCATAGGATGGCCGGTTTACAATGCAATAAAACCTGCTCAAGATAAGCAGCCGTGGGATAGTGTACGGCCGTTAGCGAAGACAATGCCTGCCGATTATTATTACGGCGAGGAGCCGATAATTGTAGACGGTGTTACCATAGAGCCTGACAATCCGTTTTATTATGAAATAAAACGAACAAAAGAGCAGTTGGATAATGATTTTGACGGGTACAAATTCGAACATGAAGGGGCAGAAGAGCTTCGCCGCGAAATGTTCGAAGAAATCTATGCTCATAATGTGCGTTTGGCAAAGTCAATAAACAGTAATAACGATTATCGTTTAGAGCTAGCATGGAATAAATATGAGTTGCGCTTTGAGAAGTTTATACATCAGCACATTACAACGAGCGATTTTGATGCGTTAATAGAGGCTATCAGAGATTATTATTGGTATGATCCTTATAATACTGAAATGTTTGAGAACAAGTTTATCGACATCAGTTCGATGGAAAGACTGGAAGCTATAGAAGACGCGGAGTCATATTTTTCGCAGCTGTATACGGTTATCGAGAGCAATGATTTTGCGCAGTTTATAGCGATGCGGATCGGCATAGAAAACGAAAATATCGAGACAAACAACAAAGCGATAGACTCTCTTGAAAAACAGATAATCGATGATCCAAGCTTGGAGGAGAGTTTAAGATTTCAAATTGACGAATTAAACAGGCAGAACGAATATATACAAAGCAATACGATACCGATACTCGAGTACCGCCTTGAGAAAAATATAATCCCCAACGATGGTTCCTGGCAGAACGATGCAATACAAGATATACAAAATGCCAAAAGCAATTTGATGTATACGAAACCAGTAAGCGAAGAGGATTTTAATAAGGATTTCAATCTGAAGGAGCAGCATAAAACCTATGCCCGCTATTTAGAGGCAATAAACAAACAGATAGATTCCTACAACAATATAATACTTATTGCCCAAAATTCTATAGATTCGGATATGCCGGACTTAAAGTATGCGCCTGCCGGAACAAGGAACCAGACGCTTGATTTTCTTATTCTCGGTTCCGTAATAGGAATGCTGGCAATTATGCTGGGCGGCTGGATGATGGCAAGCGAATTCCAGCTCGGCACTATTCGTCTTCTTATGATACGCCCGTGTTCCCGCACAAAAATACTGATGTCCAAGTTTGCGGCGGCGCTCATATTCTGCATAAGTCTGTATCTTGCCGGAATAATTCTTAATTTTGTTATGAACGGGATAATGTTCGGGTTCTCGGATTATGCGAACCCCAGCTACTCGGCAACCGGACAGATAGGATTTCTGGCCTATTACCTGCCTAAGATGCTGGCTTGTATAGTGCCTATAGTATTCGCTTTTTGCGTAGCGTTCATGCTATCAACTATCGTTAAGAATATTGCCGTGGCGATATCGGTGCCCGCCGTCTGCTTTATAGGCTGCATTATTGTAATGAGCATGATAAAAGACCGCATAGGCGGAGGCGGAGACTATATGCCGATGGAAATTCTCTTTTACGAGAGACCGAATGTGATTGAATCGGTAAGATGGCTTGCATGGACGCCTGTGCCGTTTGTGCTGCTCTCGGATTTCTTCACGCTGGATTCCGTGATCAACAGGCTTATCCAAAGCGGCGTGCCTATATATTTGGAATATGGGCTCTCGCTGTTAGCGGTACTCTCCGTTATATGCACGGCGGTTTCAGTATGGGTATTTAGCAAGCGTGATATAACGCAATAAAAGAGGTGGCAAAATGAGCGATAACAATGATTTTTTAAGCAATTACGGCAAAAATAAAGATTCCGAAAAAACACAGACGTCCGTTGATGCGCCTAAAACATACAAATACGAGCAGAAAAGCGGCTTTAAGAAGCCAACACCCAGCAAAACCGCTTTTACAGGTGCTAAAATCGGCAGCAAAAAGATTATCGGTTTGGCTGTTGGGGGTGCAGTAATTGTTATAGTTGTTATACTGCTTATTGTACTGCTGCCCGGAGGCGGTACCATACTGCCTGACTTTGTAAACATGACGCATACTCAGGCACAGCTTTGGGCGAGGGAAAACGATGTGCTGCTTAATACGGAGCAGGAATACAGCGATGAATTTGAAGCGGATAGGATAATAACGCAGGATAAGGAGCCGGGAACGCGTATAGGCCGGGGAGATTTTGTACGCTTAACTGTCTCGCTGGGTCCCGACCTTTCCGTTACTCTGCCGCTGCCGGATTTGATGTCTTTAACATCACAGCAGATAGAAGCTTGGGCGCAGGAAAACTTTATGACCCGTGTGCGTATTACGACTGAATACAGCGATACTGTACCCACAGGGAATGTTATCCGTTTTGAAGTAAACGACGAAACGGTAGTAGACGTTGTGCGGCGCGATTCGCCAGTCTATATCATTATATCTAAAGGACCCGAGAGCGAAGCGGCAACAATAACAGTGCCCGATTTTAAAACAATGTCTGTAGCTGAGGCGTATACGTTTGCGGCCGAAAACGGAATAACGCTTACAATGATCGAAGAATACGATGATTACATTCCCGCGGGAATGATGATTTCGCAGAGCATAAAGGCGCAGGAAAAAATAAGCAAAGGCTCAGAAATTACTATTGTAATGTCCAAAGGCAAAATGATAACAGTGCCTGGCTTTAGAAAGTACTCGCGGGAAAAAGCAGCGTCTTTGGCGTTGTCGCTGGGTATTACAATTAGTGTTACCGAGCGGTATTCGGGCTACTCCGAGGGAACGCTTATTTCCCAGAGCATTGATGCCGGCTCTGTATATAACAGCGGTGACATTATTGAACTTGCCTATTCGCTTGGTAATGAAGTATTTGTGCCAAGCTTTATAGGGCAAACCATAGATGCTATTAAGCTGTGGGCACAGGAGCTAAACAAACTGGGCGCAAGCATAAAGATAGATGATGACGAGAAAACTTACAGCAGCACGCCCATAGACACCGTGTTATCCCAAGAACCAGCAAATAAGTCAGTTGAAATAAAATCCAAAATAAAGGTAACAGTTTCAAAGGGTAAGGTTGTACATGTACCAGGTTTAGTAGATAAAACAGTAGAAGAAGCCTTAGAGGAGTGTGAGCTTGTTGGGTTGGTACCCATACTTAAGAATAATCCAAAAGAAGGTGTTACGGAGAATGTAATATATAGGCAAACTATTCCCGAAGATACAGAAGTAGCGGAAGGGACAACGATAATACTGTATTATTATTATTCAAAAACATACCCAACCTCCGATTAGTAGCATATAAAATACCATGTGCATAAGCTGCGTTCCCCGCGGTACACTTAAAGAAAGTAGAATATACCGCGGGGTAAAAGGAATGGGTATAAAGCGCCGTATTGATGCAGTGGACGGTAAAATAATAGCCCTTTTTGAAAAGCGAATGCTGCTTGTTAAAAAGGCGGCGGCAGGCATGGACAAGTTCGATATCAGGGAAGAGAAAAGGCGACAGAGCTTTGAGGCGGCGGACAAAACGGTAAGGTATGCATGCGACGCCCGAATAATCGCATATACCGAGGAACTTGTAAACATTATGCTGTGCTTTGCCGTAAAGTATCAAAAGTCGCTTATAAACAAAAAGGCAAAGCCATAATGCATCGCAGCAAAAATTATTTAGTATAAATTAGGCAATTGCAGGCAAGTTGTATTTTCGGCTTTTATTTTTTATTAATTTTTGTTACAATTGTATGAAGAAGTGGGGGGCAAATTATGTATATTACCTTTTTGGGGGCTGCGGGGTGCGTAACCGGGTCTTGCACCATGATTGAAACATCGGGGAAAAAGATACTTGTGGACTGCGGATTGAGGCAGGGAAAGGACGAGAAAAATTCGCCGGTTAAAGACGGGTTTGTGTTCGATGCGCACGAGATTGAGGCGGTTTTTTTGACTCATGCCCATATAGATCATTCCGGACTGCTGCCTTTGCTGGTTAAGAAGGGGTTTGAAGGAAAAATATATTGCACAGGCGCTACGGCGCAGCTTTGCTCTATTATGTTTCCTGATGCGGGTTATATTCAGGAGATGGAAGTAGAATGGGAAAACAGAAAACGCCGCCGTGCGGGGCGTTTGGAGATTGAACCTCTGTATACCGCGGAGGATGCGCGCCGTGCGGTAGGCTATTTAAGCGCTGTAGGCTACGGAAAGAAGAAAACTGTTTTTCCCGGCGTAAGCGTTCGGTTTGCGGATGCGGGGCATCTTCTCGGTTCTGCTTCGATAGAGCTGTATATAGAGGAAGACGGGAAACAAAAGAAACTCGTATTCTCGGGAGATATCGGAAATAAGGACAAGCCTATTATAAAAGACCCTGTATACATAGACGAGGCCGATATCGTTTTTATGGAAAGCACATACGGGGACAGGCTGCATGAAGAAGTTATTGAACCAAGGCAGCAGCTGACAGATGAGTTGAAAATGGCGCTGGCACGGGGCGGGAATATAGTGATTCCGTCTTTTGCAGTAGGACGTACGCAGGAGATACTATACAGCTTAAGCGTACTGCTTGAGCATAAAAGTGTTCCCGGGCTGGAAAAGGTGCCGGTATATATCGACAGTCCGCTTGGTATTGCCGCTACGCAGATATTTGAGGACAGCAGCAAGGGATACTACGATGAAGAAGCTATGATGTATAAAACAAACGGCGTTAAATTCTTTTCGTTCGATACCCTTGTAGTGGCTCAGTCGGTAGACGAATCAAAAGAGATTAACTTTGACGAACGCCAAAAGATAATTATATCGTCAAGCGGAATGTGCGAGGCCGGGCGCATAAAACATCATTTAAAGCATAATCTCTGGCGGGAAGATTCAACAGTGCTGTTTGCGGGGTATCAGGCAGTAGGTACTTTGGGGCGTTCTATACTGGACGGAGCAAAGACGGTTAAGATATTCGGCGAAGAGATAACAATAAAGGCAGCCATAAGGCGGATAGAAGGTTTTTCCGGGCATGCAGACAAGGCCGGGCTGCTTGAATGGATAGGACATTTTAAAAGCGGCATAGAAAAAATTTTTGTAATGCACGGCGAAGCAAGCGTATCATGCGCATTCGCAGAAGAACTTGCAGCGCAGGGATATCCTGCAGTTGTTCCGGAAATGTTCGATACCGTGGATACAAACGACCTTGGCGCCGTAACGCCGCATATAGAGCGTAAAACCGAAACAAGGGACGAGAGCCTAAAGACGCTGCTGGCAAGGGTAACCCGCAGCATAGAAGAAGCGGAAGAGGAACAGGCGCTGCGTATGCGGCGTGAACTTGCAGTACTGGCAGACCAGTGGACGCAGAATAATAAGGCAGGCTAATAAAAGGGGCAAACTGCCGGCAAAGAGGTAATCATGGGTAAACTCGTACGGAAAAGAAAAAATTACGCCTCTTCTACGGGCTACCGCTCGAACAGGGGTAAAAGTTACGGCTTAAGGAGCAGCCGCAGGAATGGCGGATTTGCACATTTCATACGCCGTTATTTCAGACTGATTTCAATAGCATTTGTTGCAGTTGTTATCGTGGTGCTTTGCATTGTGCTGTTTACAGGGGGCAAAGACGTGCCTGCAGCAGACATCGAAGGAGATACGCAGATTACGCCCGACAGCGACTTAACTTATGATTATTCAGAATACGATGAAGGTATGATGGCCGGCCTGGAAGGTCAGGATGCCGCTTTTATGGACGAGGATCCCGGTGAGAAGATTATCGAGGAAGGAATACGCATTGGCGTAACAATTGGAAAATTAAACGGGAAAGAAGAAGAATCCGTGATTAACAGACTTGAAGAAGCGAGTCTGTCTGCAAAGCAGTCGGAGGAAATATTAGACACGTTTTTCTATAATGCCAGCGGCAGCTTGAATCAGCAGATTCAGGACGCAAGGAGCATTATAAACAAAGGCGCCGATGTAATCATAATTGCGTATACCGGCAAGGAAAGCTTTGAAGCAGTATCGCTTATTGCAAAAGAAGAGGGTGTGCCCGTCGTGGCCTATAACGCCCCGGTCAGCAGCGGATATGCGGTAAACGTAGTTACCGACCATCAGGCCTGGGGCAGCGCTTATGGCCAGTTTATGGCGCAGAATCTTGCCGAAGGAAACGTCATACTGTTCCTCGGCACTAAAGACGGCGAAGAGGCCGGTACGCGCAGCAGCGCAATCAGCACCGCGCTTGCGGCAAATCAGCAGATTGCCGCGGCAGAGCCCATTTATACAAACTGGAGTAATAAAACAGCAAAAACGGAAGCGGAAAAACTGCTTGCGGATAAAAAGGCTAAACTGGACGGAGTAATATGCGAAGAGGGTATGGCCGCAGCCGTTCTGGATGCTTTTGTGCAAGCACGCAAGCTTCCAAAAGTTATGTGCGGCGATGTGACTGCTGGATTTATAAAAAAATGGTACGCGCTTAAAAATGAGGGCATTGATATAACCCCTGCGGCAGGCAAAAACGAGACGCCTCCTCCGACTGTAATGTTTACGGCAGAGCCTGGCGGGTTTATAGTCTGTGCGCAGCCTTCGCCTACCGGCGGGGCCGCCGCTGCGTTCGACTTTGCGCTTGAGATTGCCAAAGGGCGCAAGCTGAAACAAGAAGGCCAGACTTTTAAGTTTAATGTACAGACAATGATTACGGATACAAATCTGGCTTCGTATTACTTAAAGGTTAAGGATATGGATGATACCTATGTGATAACCGAGCGCATAACAGCCGGTATGATTGACGCACTGTTCGCAGAATAAATATGAGCGGAAAACGTATAATAAGCATATCGGTACCGATTAAGGAAGGCATGGCTCATTATCCATCCGACCCGCCGGTAAAAATCGAGCCGCTTTATTCGTTGGAAAACGGCGATGAGTCAAACGTTACGCTTTTAAGTTTGTGTACGCATACAGGCACGCATTTTGACGCGCCGTATCATTTTTTCTCTGACGGCAAAAAGGCGGATGATTATCCCGCCGACTTTTTTATCGGCCGTGCGCGTATAATTGATTTATCGCTTGGCGGGGATATCAGGCGCAGCGATCTATCAAAAGATATTATGCCGGACGATATCGTGTTGCTTAAAACCCGCAACAGCGTATATATGTTGGAAAACTCCTACTGTTCAAACCATGTCAATGTGCTGCCTTGCGCTGCAGAATATCTTGCAAAAATGCGTATAAGGGCACTCGGGTTCGATTATTTAACAATAGAAGAGGACGACGCATTTTTGGCCCACCGTATACTGCTGGGCGCAGGAATACCTATAATCGAAGGGCTTTGCCTGTCCGATGCAAAAGAAGGGCTGTATAAAATGACCGCTATGTTTTTGAATATAGAAAAAGGCGACGCTGCGCCGTTAAGCGCTGTGCTTGAGGAATATTAAGCATACGAGTACTGGTTTTTTGCAGATACCAATTGTTTAGTCCGGGTTAAATGATATAAAGCGTTTTGTGATAAGCGGCAGCATATCCTCCAAAGATTGAAGGCCGCTGTATTCTATATAAATAACACGGTTATCCTTATATGCAAAAAAGCATTGCCGCGATTCGCCCGTATAAAGATAGGCCTTCTCAAGCGGCGGAGAACTGATTTCCTTAACAACTCTTTTCCATTATGCACACATTTGCGGCACCGTTAAAAACATTATAAAACCAACAGGAATATATATGTATTATAAAAAGCTGATTATTAATAATGACAGCTCGCATTATCGTGTAAACAAGAGCGCTAAAGTCAGCTTAAAAGACAAAAGGAGGTAGCGCTTTGGTAAACAGAAAAGTATATCTTGATTATGCGGCAACAACGTATCTGCGGCCGGAAGTGAAAAGAGAAATGCTGCCCTATATGGGCGAAACTTTTGGTAATCCAGCAAGTGTTCATATATTCGGGCTAGAGACGCATTATGCATTGGAACAGGCGCGTGCTGCGATAGCAGCTGTTCTAAATGCGTTTCCGGAAGAGATATATTTTACTTCGGGGGGCACTGAATCTGACAACTGGGCTGTAAGGGGAGTTGCAGCTGATTACAGGGGAGGCAGAATCATTACATCCCAAATTGAGCATCCGGCTGTTCTTAACACATGCAGGGAACTGCAAAGGGAAGGCTTCGATGTGGTATATCTGCCTGTTGACGAGTACGGTATTGTAAGCTTAAGTGAGCTTAAAAAAAGGCTTACCGCAAATACGGTGCTTGTAAGCATAATGGCAGCCAATAATGAGATAGGCACAATAGAGCCGATTGCGGAGATCGGGCGCATTGTCAAGACGAATTCGAGTGCGTATTTTCATGTCGACGCTGTGCAGGCAGCGGGCGCGGCAGATGTAAAGAGCTTTAAATTGCCGCAGGTGGATATGGTTTCTCTTTCGGCGCATAAATTTTACGGCCCCTTAGGAATGGGCGTTTTATATATAAAAAAAGGGACACACATACATCCGCTTATTACCGGCGGCTCGCAGGAACGGGGAATGCGGGCGGGTACATCTAATGTTGCGGGCGCAGTAGGAATGGCAAAGGCGCTGGAACTTGCCGCGGCAGAGCAGCCGTTCGAATCGAAAAGGCTTATTGCATTGCGGGATAGGCTGATAGACAATGTGCTTCGCATTGACGGCGCGCGGTTAAACGGACATCCAGTAAAACGGCTGCCCAACAACGCCAATTTTTCTTTTGATTGTATCCATGGAGAGTCACTGATGATGCGGCTCAATACTGCCGGATTCGCGGTGTCCGCAGGGTCGGCGTGTTCGTCAAAGTCTGCTGATCCCTCGCATGTGCTAACTGCAATAGGTCTTCCGCGAGATATCGCACAGGGCTCGTGCCGAGTCACAATGGGTAAAAGAACAACGCTGTTTGATATTGACGATTTTACGGATGCGCTCGTTTGCATAATTGCAGATTTGCGAATGTTATCGCTGCGTAGACAGAAGAAATAAAGTATAAGTTAAAAATAAATGAATGACGCAAAAGGTTTTGCCGCTTATAACTAATACGCCGTATTATATTAATAAGCGGTATTATCATATTCCGTATTGCTGCGGGAAAAGCTAATATAAAAAAGGAGGTGCTTTTTTTGTGCAGACGGTATGGAAGGGTGCTATAAGCTTCGGACTTCTTAATGTTCCGGTGAAAATGGGCGCGGCTACGCAGCGGGAAAACGTATCGTTCAGGCAGCTGCACAAGCAATGCAACACGCCTATAAACCAGAAACGGTTCTGCAGTACATGCGGCAGAGAAGTGCCGTATGAGGAGATAGTAAAAGGCTATGAATACGAGCCCGGCAAATTTGTTCTAATATCCGATGAGGAGCTTGATTCGCTCCCCGTTAAAAGTGCAAAATATATAGACATAGTAGACTTTATACAGCTTGCTGAGGTTGATCCTATTTATTTTGACAAAACCTATTACCTGTGGCCGGAAAAGGGTGGAGAGAAGCCGTATATTATACTGCGCGATGCGATGCGCGAAACCGGGAAAGCCGCCGTAGCAAAGGTAACGCTTCGCAACAAGGAGCATCTTTGCATAATAAGGCTGGTGGGGGATACGCTTGCCGCCTGTATGATGTTTTTCAGCGACGAGATAAGAAGCAGCGCTGAGCTTGGTATCACGGAGATTTCCGGCAAGGTGCAGGTGCGCGCTGAGGAAATGGATATGGCTATAAAGCTGGTTGACAATCTGACGGATAAATTTGAGCCGAAGAAATACCACGATGCTTACAGGGAAGAACTCTTAAGCCTAATACGTGCTAAGGTGGCAGGGCAGGATGTGGTGCATGCTAAAGAAGATGTTTTTGAGCCTTCGGGCAACGTTGTAGACTTGATGGAACGGCTGCGGCGCAGCGTGGAGGCTACTAAAAAACAGGAAACACCGCCCAAAAAGACGAAGAAAAAGGCGTCTTCGGGTTAAAGCGCGGGGAGCGTCTGCCGCATGGTATAAACGGGAGCAAAAATATCCCCGACATGCTTTAGCCGCTCGTCCATGTTTCGCATAGTAAAAAATTCCGGCGTTATTCCGCCCCGCAATTCGTCCCAGGTTACCGGAGCAGATACATTGGCATCCGGCGTTGCGCGGACGCTGTAAGGTGAAGGCAGCGTTTTGCCTCTGCCGTTTTGTACCGCGTCAAGATATACGCGGTTTTTGCGTTTGGATATGGTACGCTCGGTGGTAAACAAATCAGGCTGCGCATTTTCTATGCTCTGGCAAATCCTTTTTAAAAACTCCCGTGCCTGCTCATACGGAACTGGTGCGATAGGCACAACAACATGCACGCCTGTTTTACCTGAAACCTTTGGGATGCCTACAAGCCCGTAAGCATCAAGAGCAGTCTTGACAAGCAGCGCCGCAGCAGCCGCTTCTTTAAATCCGGTATTGCCGGAAGGGTCAAGGTCGAATATCGCAACATCGGGTTTTTCAATATGGGGCAGGCGTGAAAACCAGGCGTGCATCTCTATGCACGAACGGTTACACATGTATATTAAGCTCGGCAGGTCATTTACAACGCACCAGTCTATCGTTTTATCGCTAGACGGGAGTTTTACGCTTTTAAGCCACATCGGTGCATCCTTCGGGCGCTGTTTCTGATAAAAGGTTTTTCCGTTGATACCGTCAGGATAATGCAGCATGGAGAAAGGACGGTCTTTCAAATACGGCAGCAGATAAGGCGACATACGGATATAGTAATCTATAAGCTCGGCTTTAGCAGCGTTTATTTTTGGGAAATATACCTTGTCCGGATTGGTAATAACAACATCTCTGCCTTCTACTTCAAACATGCTTTTCGTTTTCATAAAAAACCCTCCGAGAAACCTGTTATCGAAGGGGCGCGCATTAAGCCCCCAGATGAGTATTCGAGAAAACGCACATTCACGCCAAACAGCGGCTTAACCCAGTGCGCGCCTTTTATATCCGGCAAGTCTGTAAAAGGGCACGGCCCGCTTGTACCGGAAAAGAGCTGTTTTAACATCTTCCACTGCGCCTGTGTTATGCCTGAAGCTGCCGCGCCTATATACAAAAATCCGCTGTCTGACGGTAGCCCAAGAAGCAAAGAACGCGGACGTCCGTTTTCCGATAGGTATCCGCCTATAACGGCTGTAATCTCGCGGAGACATTTTATCTTTTGCCACGCGTCCGTTTTTTTACCTATACGGTAGCTGCTCTGTGTTTTTTTTGCTACAATACCCTCTAATCCTTCATTCTTGGCAACGTCAAAAAGCGCCTTGCCCGATTCGGGTACGCTTTCAACAAGTTGTATTATGCCTTGGTTTAAATGTAAGCCATAAAGCAGTTTTAAACGCTCGGCAAGCGGCAGCGGATAAACCGGCTTTCCTTCGAGCCAGAGCAAATCGAACACCATGTAATTAATGCCTATGCTGCCGACAGCTGCCCTTATTCTTTGGGCCGACCGGCATAAGTCCCGCTTAAGTACACGAGGAAAATCAGGCTTCCCGTTTTTTCCGGGTGCTATTATTTCACCGTCAAGAACCGTGCATCCGCAAAGCCCTGAAAGTGCAGATATAAGCTCGGGGTATTGTACCGTGCGTTCATTAAGCCGCCTGTTAAAAAGCCGTATGCTTTTATCGGGATACACATAGGAAAGCACGCGCACGCCGTCCCACTTTATCTGGAAAAGCGTATCGGCGCTGTCAAACGGCTTATCACAGCTTAAAGGTTCCATAGGTTTTACCGGCCAATCTTTATATCCGGTGCATTTTGTACTCATAACTCTTATTTTTAGCAGGCAGAGATATAAAAATGCGGAGCGTTTATGTTGCGCTATAAGCTTTGCGTCTTTCAGTAAAAAAAATACATTGCCATTAAAAATCTGCGGTGCTGCATATAATACTAATCGTAGATTACCGAAAGGAACAAAATTAAGTTGAAACACAATAAAGACAACCGAAAAGATAACGTAGAGCATATACAGCAGAATATTGACTCGACCATACGCAACATTCACCGTGCGGATGAGATGATAGAAAAAACGTCGGATGAGAAAATGAAAGAGACGTTAAAAGACAAAAACGAAAGAAGAGAACATGCGCTAGCCGGAATGAGGCACGAGATAAAAGACGAAGCGGATTACCATGACAGGCACCGCGACTGACTAAAAGTTCTTTGATGGTTTCGAAGAAAGTATCGTATCATACTGATATTGTTATATTAATGTACCTTCTGTTTGGTTTTTTCAAACTTATTTAGCCGGATTTTTTAAATAACAACTCATATTCCGTAAAGGAATCTCCATGCATCAATTATTTCTATATCGAAAATTTGTATTTAGTAATATTATTTTATATTTTAATATATAGGAAGCGACAGATTTGCTGCGGAAATCCCACTTGTCGATGCCGATTACTGCATTTTTATGTGTGATAATAGAACAATTACTGCACGGTATAATATTACACTAAAAAAGTCGGGAAATAATCTAGTTAATATGCTATTATGATATCATAATAAATTTTACGGTAATATACCGTTAATAATCTGGAGGATAACATGAAAAGAATTGTTGCATTTATTATTGTAATCGCAATGGCGTTTGTTTTTACAGCTTGCGCTAACCCTTCCGAAGGTAACCAGTCAGACAAGAAATATGTACAGGATAAAGGCGTTCTTATTGTAGGCATCACTGATTTTGCCCCTATGGACTATAAGGACGATGACGGCAACTGGATAGGCTTTGACGCAGAAATGTCTGCAGCTTTTGCCGAAAATCTGGACGTTGAAGTGAAATTTGTTGAGATTGACTGGGATAACAAAATACTCGAGCTCGATTCAAAGTCTATAGACTGTGTTTGGAACGGCATGACGCTTACCGAGGAGGTGCAAAAAGCCATGGAGTGCTCCAACGCTTATTGCAATAACGCCCAGGTTGTAGTGGTACCTGCATCCGAAGCAGACAAGTATCAAGATAAAGACAGCATATCAGCCCTTGCCTTTGCAGTGGAATCCGGATCCGCAGGAGAGGCGGTTGCCACCGAAGCCGGCTTTAGCTGTGTCTCAGTACAGACCCAGTCTGCCGCCTTAATGGAGGTTGCTGCCGGAACTTCTGATGCCTGCATCATAGACCTGCTGATGGCCGGCGCAATGATAGGCGAGGGTACCAGCTATCCGAACCTTACTTATACCGTTGCCCTCAATTCCGAGGAATATGGAGTGGGCTTCCGAAAGGGAAGTGACTTGGCCAAAGAACTCAATGAGTTTTTCGCTAAAGCGTATGCCGATGGTTCCATGATGGAATCTGCAAATACTTACGGCGTTCAGGAATCCATCCTTGTCCAGTAAGTAAATTTCAAGTATAGTTTAAAAGGCAGAGAACGTTGTTTTCTGCCTTTGACAATTTAGAATTAAAAAATCGTGAGAGGATTTCCCATGTTTCAATCCGTTTTGACTTCGTTAAACGAGGGTTTTCTGGAAACGCTGAAGCTCTTTGCATTGACACTGCTTGGCGCTTTTCCTCTTGGGCTTATTATTTCTTTCGGTTCAATGAGCCCATTTAAACCTCTTAAATACATCGTTAAGTTCATCGTCTGGATTGTCCGCGGTACGCCGCTGATGCTTCAACTGCTCGTTATATACTATGGCCCGGGGCTTATATTGGGTAACAACTGGTGGGGTGGCAACTCCGGCCGCTTTACGGCGGCGCTGGTCGCCTTTATCATTAACTACGCCTGCTATTTCTCCGAGATATACCGCGGCGGCATCGAGGGCGTGCCTAAGGGGCAGACCGAGGCAGGAATGGTTTTGGGCATGACAAAAATCCAGATTTTTTTTCGTGTAATACTGCTGCAGGTTATAAAGCGTATTGTCCCTCCCATGGGCAATGAGATAATAACTCTGGTGAAGGATACTTCTCTCGCCAGGGTAATCGCCGTATATGAAATCATCTGGAACGGGCAGGCGTTTATTAAATCTTCCGGTATAATCTGGCCGCTGTTCTTTACCGGCGTATACTATCTGATTTTCAGCGGTGTTCTCACTTTACTGCTGGGACGCCTTGAAAAAAAGCTGGCGTTTTTCCGGGTTTAAAGGAGGGTGCAAATGTTTGTACTTGAAGTCAAAAACATTTCTAAGCGTTTTGGTGAAACCGAGGTTTTAAAGGAAGTAGGGTTCAGCCTTGTTAAGGGTGAGGTTATTGCCATCATTGGCTCCTCCGGCAGCGGAAAAACAACGCTCCTGCGGTGTCTTAACTTTCTTGAGAAACCGGACGGCGGGCAGATTATTGTAAACGGCAAGGTGCTGTTTGACGCGCTAGACTCCGCAACGCTTACAGAAAAGGAAATACGCAAGAACCGTCTTCATTTCGGCCTTGTATTCCAGTCGTTTAACCTTTTCCCCCAGTATACGGCTCTTAATAACGTAAAGCTTGCGGGCGAGCTTCTCGCCAGAGAGCGGGATGACTATAAGGTTAACCGAAAAGACATATTAAAAGAGGTCAGCGAAAATGCTGCGTTTCTTCTTTCGCAGGTAGGGCTTACCGATAAAACGAATCTGTATCCTCATCAGCTGTCCGGCGGGCAGCAGCAGCGTGTGGCGATTGCCCGTGCTCTGGCGCTATCACCGGATATCCTCTGCTTCGACGAGCCCACAAGCGCTCTCGATCCTGAGCTGACGGGTGAAGTGCTTAAAGTAATCCGTGCTCTGGCCGAAAAAAATACCACTATGGTCATTGTGACGCATGAAATGCAATTTGCCCGGGAAGTAGCAGATAAGATAGTATTTATGGACGAAGGAGCCGTTATAGAAACAGGTACTCCGGAAGAGGTATTCGACCACCCGAAGCAGGAACGCACCCTTCGTTTCTTGGAACGGTATTCTAACCCGTAAACTATGCGAAGCTTGCCTGTGACATTATCTTTTGATTGTAAAATTATTTG
>CAZSMH010000033.1:5495-17977 GCA_964607965.1 uncultured Christensenellaceae bacterium | reverse complement strand
GCTTAAGCCTACGGGAATAGCGCCTTTTAACTCTATTATCGGAACTGCTGCAAGCACAAATACTATTATATAGTCTAAATATTCTTCCAGTGTGCTGCACCGCCTTAAATTTATTGATGTTATTGTATACTAAACCCGGTTGTGCCTGCAATACTCTTGCTGTTATAATATTTCTGGATACTACGAAAGGAAAAAAGGAATTGAAACACGTTCTCGGATACCTTCGGCGCGCCGAAGAAGACCATAGTATGATTAAAGACGGTGAAACTATAGCGGTTGGCGTATCCGGCGGCAAGGATTCAATGCTGTTGCTTTATGCGCTGCATCTTTATAAAAATTTCGCCCGTGTTCGTTATAACATACATGCTTTTACCGTTGACCTTGGGTTCGGCGGCGAGGAAAACGATGTTATCGCCGATTATTGCAAGAGCCTTGATATCCCTCACAATATTATCAAAACACATATATCCGCAATTGTGAATACACGTAAGGAAAACAATCCTTGCGCATTATGCTCAAAAATGCGCAAGGGAGCGCTTTTTACACAGATAAAGCAACACGGCTTTTCTGTATGCGCATTTGCGCACCATCGCGAAGACTGTATAGAATCGCTGCTGCTTAGTATGCTTTACGAGGGAAGGATGCGCACTTTCCGTCCGGTTACGTTGCTTGACCGTATGGATATAAGGCTTATCAGACCGTTTATTTATCTGCCGGAAAAAGAAATAAGAGCTGCCGTTAAAAGACACGGGATACCAGTGTCCAATAATCCGTGCCCCGCAGCAGGATCAACAAAACGCGAAGAAATAAAAAGGCTGCTTATGCAGATTTGCGCAAGCAGGCCTGATGCAAACGATATGATAATAAACTCTATTAAAAACGTATCACATTATTCACTCTGGAACTGACGGCAATATAAGCTGTACTGTCGGCTGTTCGCCGGTCTTTATGTAGTCTTTATCGGCCACCTCAAACACCAGCGCTAAACGTTCGCTTGACTTGCTTATCCGCTCGAATGCGACACAATAAATATCATAAGTTTCTTCTGCTACAACTGCCTTGGTGCCGTTAAGAAAATATTGCTGCGCCGAATCAAGAGAAAGCTCCGTACCTTCAGCAGGTTTAAGATATAACAGCAAAAAGATATTCCCTTCAGAAGGCATCGTATTTTCTTCAGATAAATTTTTTATACTCTCTAAAAACTGCTGGCTGCACTCAAAACTCCCGATTCCGGTTTCAATTGTATTTGCCTCGCCGCAAGCAGCAAGAACAAGAAAAAAACAAATTGACAGTATCAAGAGTATTATTTGTTCCTTGTTTTTCATTTGACCCATTCCTTACTTGATTAATTATACAGCTTACCGATGATTATATATCAGTCCATGTCTACATGCAACATACTGGTTGGCGATGAATTGTCATTTTAGCATGGTTGTGTCATAATCAGCTTATGGATTTATCAAAATCGGCTGCCGTCAGTTTCGCTCATGCTCTTGGTTTTGACGATACACGGTTTGTCAGCCCTGATGTACCGCTATGCAAAACGGCGCTGGCAGCAAATATCGATGCGCAAAAAGAAGCTTTAAGTGTTGCCGTGCTGTTTTTGACTTACCGCGCTGCAAATAGTGTTCCCCATGGAATGATGGCGCTTTCTCCTTACTATACTGCATCACACCACGCCTTTAACGCGGCTAAGGATTTTGCTGCATATATAACTTCGCGCGGCGGCATTGCGCAGCATACAACAGCGCTTGATGCAAAAGCAGCGGCGCTTCTTTCAGGCGGGTTTATCGGTGACAACGGTTTTTATTATCATCCTTCACTAGGCTCGCTCGTATGCATACAGACAGTACTAACAAATGTGTTTTTGCCTGATTCTTATGTTAATAGCGATACCGCCTGCCTGCACTGCGGCAAATGCGCTCGGGCATGTCCTTCGGGCGGCGTTAAAAATCTGCAGCGCTGCGTTCGTTATCATTCGGATTCGCTGATACCCGAGGCTTTACGGAGCGATGTATATCAGCTTCTTGGATGTGAAAAATGCCAGACGTCATGCCCTCTTAACAGGCAAGATAAACAACAGCCCCATGCTTTTTCCATAGATTCGCTGCTTGAAGGTTCCTGTATGGAAAAATTGCAGAATTTGGCGGGCAAAAATATGGCAAGGCGCAAAAGAATATTATCACAGGCAGCGCTGTATGCAGCAAATACAGCTCATACAACCTCCTTGGAGCATCTGCGTATTCTTTCGGACAGCGAACAAGAGCCGGTGCGGTCGCATGCAATCTGGGCTTATAATAAACTGAACGGGAAAAAAGAATATGATTAAACTGCGTGCATATGCAAAGCTTAACCTGTCGCTCGATATCACAGGGAAAAGAGCGGACGGTTATCACGAGCTTGATACAATCATACAAAACATTTCGCTGTTCGATACTGTTATTATAAAAAAAGCGGACTATATACGCGTACATTTCGATAACAGCGCGGTTATCGGTAAAAGAAGCACCGTTTATAAAGCGCTGCGTATTTTTATAGAACGGACAGGCATCCCCGGCGCAGATATCAGCATTCAAAAGCGCATACCCTTGATGTCCGGGCTCGGCGGCGCAAGCGCAGACGCTGCCGCTGTGCTTATAGGGCTTAATACTCTTTACGGCACAGGCCTAAATACAGATGAGCTTGCAGGAATGGGTATGAGGATAGGGGCAGACGTTCCTTTTTGCTTATCCGGCGGCACAGCGCGCGCAAAAGGAATAGGGGAAGTGCTAAAACCTCTCTTGCCTTCCGCGCTTATGCATTATGCAGTTGTAAAGCCGTTAAAGGGTGTGCCGACAGCGGAGGCATTTTCGCGTTATACCAAATCTGTTCCTGTAAAAATGGAATCCGTTGAATACGCCGTTTTAAAAGCAGATATAAGTCTTTATCTTCGCTGCGCAGGCAACGCATTGGGGCTTGCCGCATTATCCATTTCCCCGGGAATACTGAGTGCAGGAGAGGCTCTTGTTGCCGCAGGCGCTAAGCGTGCATTAATGAGCGGTTCGGGCAGCAGCATGTTTTCCCCTTTTTCATCCCTTGATGAGGCGCGCCGGACAGCAGATAAAATAACAGGCGATTTTGAACTGTGCGGAGCTTACAGTCCGTGCAGCACAGGCGTTGAAATAACAGAAAGCAGAGAAAACATATGAGCGTCTTTAAAAGGACATTGGCAGGCTGCACAGAGAAATTGGGTATAGGGCTTTCTTTAAAACAGCTTGAACAATGCGAAGAATATCACCGCCTTGTGGTAAAAATAAACGCAACACACAATTTAACCCGCATAACCGACGATGCTCAGGCGGCAGAACAGCACTATGCCAATGCCATGTTTATTGCAAAGGCTCTTGAAATTAAGAAGGATGCAGCTGTTATTGATATAGGCACGGGTGCAGGGTTTCCGGGCGTTCCGCTTCTTATACTGCGCCCCGATTTACGCGTCACCCTGCTTGACTCTTCAGCCAAAAAGACGGATTTTTTGCAAAGCG
This sequence comes from uncultured Christensenellaceae bacterium, assembly GCA_964607965.1. GTDB lineage: Bacteria > Bacillota > Clostridia > Christensenellales > SZUA-584 > SZUA-584. The sequence goes on along the minus strand of CAZSMH010000033.1, from coordinate 14,453 downwards.
CATTACACACGCTTATGCTGTCTGCTGATGTAATTTGCACACGCGCGGAAGATATTGCGCGCACCCACCTGCGCGGCTCTTTCGACATCGCTTTATCACGGGCAGTAGCGCCTCTTGCAATGCTGCTTGAGCTTTCCATACCCTTGCTGCAAACCGACGGCGTTTTGTGCGCCTTTAAAGGTGAATCCTATAAACAGGAGATTAAGCAATCTTTCACGGCGTTTAATGCGCTTTTCTGCACTCTTTTAAAAAGCGCACCCATTGGTCGCGGGGCTTTGCTGCTTATAAAAAAACAAAAATCCACGCAGGATATATACCCGCGCAGATATTCAAAAATAAAGAGCAGCCCGCTCTAACGCTGGTTTAATCCAAGCCGATATGTACGATATGTACGATAATGTTTTCCTCCTACCCGCTCCACACTAAGCCGGGACGAAACATTTACTTCGTCTATACACGAAGCCTCAATATATTTTAACTTCGTCAGCTTTAAATCTTTATACAATTCGTAATACATTGCATAATTAACGCCCATATTATGGTAATTTTTGTCTACCATCTGCACTATGGCACGCGCGCCTGTAATCTTTTGCTTATAATAAAGATACTTTAACCACCCTATGGGAAGCACCCGGCCTTTCATACGCTTTAAAACCTGATTATAATCAGGCAGAACAACCAAAAAACCTATTGGTTCGCTGCCTTTGCGCACAATAAAGCAATAACGCCCGTTATAAAACTGCACAAGGCTTTTAAACTCGTCTATAACAGCCGAAAGTGTCGGAACACCAAGGTAATCCCACTCTTGCGGAACGCTGTTATCCAGCACTTTTTTTATATCCCGGGCTTCGCCTGATATGTCCTTTGCGTTAAGCCGTTCTACCCTATAGCCTCCTTTTTTCTTGGCATACTCTATCGGTTTGAAATAACGCTCCAAATCAAAAACTTCCTCAGTAAATAAGTAAGCATAGTGGTCGTCATTTTTTGAGAAACCATAGGCTTCAATCAGCTGCGGATAATACTTTTTTGTGTATGCATTCAAAAGCACCGGCGAGCCTTCGCCCATTACCAAAAAACCTTTACGGTCGTCGCTGTTTGAAGGTGAAAGCGGCCCTATTATATTCTCCATGCCTTTTTGCGCAAGCCATCCGCAAGCCGAATCAAGCAGCGCTTTGCATGCCTTATTATCGTTTATGCATTCAAACATAGAAAAATATCCCTGCTTTATACCCTTTGCCTCATTAAGCCGCTCATCAATGCCAACCAGCACGCGGCCGGCGGGTTTAGCATCTTTATATGTCATAAAAAAAGCATAATCGCCGTTTGCAAACAACGGATTATGCTTTCCTAAAAGCATATTCTTTGTGTCATATTTTAGCGGTGCTACCCAATGCTTATCGCCCCTGTATATATCAAACTCAAAATCAATAAACTTTTTTATGTTGTGTCTGTCTTTTTGCAGCATTACCGTCTCGTACATTAACGTCTCCGTTCTTTTGTATACATTGCTGTCATCAGTGTATTATTTTTTACCGCATTTCAAATATACCTGCATAAATATTATCTGCCTTTTCCAAATAAATAGTTTTGCTTAAAGCACAAACTAAAAAAGCGGCGGCTGACCTGGTCTTTTACCCCACATCCGCCGGCAGGGCATTTTGCTCATAAGGTATAAAAACCTCCCCACTACTTTGCCTCTCGAAGGTATAACCTTCGGCCGGACTGACTGCTAAACCGCGCCATGCTCGCCGGGTTTTTCCCGGTTTACGTGGGTCGTTTCGCCCGCGGCTGGCATCGACTTTCAACCACAGACCCGCCACATTATTAAAATTATACGGTGTTCGCTTACCGATGTCAAACTAAGCATGCGTAGTTGATTTATTTGATTCGCATGCTATAATGATATTGGCCGTGTATAAAGAATACCCGGCATACTGGCCTTCGTCTTGATACGGAGGACCGCTGCGCCGTCAGGGAGGTGATTTGCGTGGATGCAGGCCCTAAACATTTACTAAAATATATCGGCGGCGCGCATTTATTCCGGCAGGCATAATTATCACTGCGTTCCGCAAAAGAAAGGCGGTGCTTGCCAATGATACAATATTTTAAAACCGTAGACAACACTCTTAGCGCCCAGAGTTTAGCGTGCGAAGGTGTATGGATTCATCTTACAAATCCTTCTTTAGATGAAATATCAACAGTGTGCCGTGAAAGCGGCGCTCAAGAGGCGCTTTTACAGGCAGCCCTCGACGAAGAGGAAACCCCCCGTATAGAAAGAGATGACGGGCAGACTTTGATATTGGTTGACATACCAGTTGTAGAGCCCGAAGGCACCTCGTTTATTTACAATACAATGCCTCTCGGAATTGTTTTGCTTGATAATATGGTTGTAACTGTATGCCTTGAGGAAACAACAATAATAAGCGATTTTTATCTTGGGCGTATACGCGGTTTCGATACCTGCAAGAAAACAAGATTCGTGCTTCAGCTGCTGTATAAAACAAGCGCCAAGTATCTTCAATATCTGCGCCAGGTAGATAAAGCAAGCACGCAGGTTGAAATGGCGCTTCATAAGTCTTTAAAAAACCGCGAGCTAATACAAATGCTTAAGCTGGAAAAATCGCTGGTGTTCTTTTCAACTTCATTGAAGGCCAACGAGGTTGTTCTTGAAAAGCTGCTAAAAACAAAGTTTATCAAGCGTTATCCGGATGATGAAGATCTGTTGGAAGATGTAATTATTGAAAACAAGCAGGCTATAGAAATGGCGGCAATATACAGAGATATTCTATCCGGAACAATGGATGCTTTTGCATCGGTAATTTCCAACAACCTGAATATTGTTATGAAATTTTTAGCGGCGGTTACGATCATATTGTCTGTCCCGACACTGATTGCCAGCCTGTGGGGTATGAATCTGGACGTACCGTTCGGAAACATGGCCGGAGGGTTTGCCATAGTTACCGGGTTTTCATTGATTCTTACCGGGGTCGTTACATTTATATTCTGGAAAAAGAAAATGCTTTAGGAGAAGTTTTAATGCCGCTTTTAAAATTTATCTGCGAAGACTGTGGACATGTTTTTGAGGAACTTACCGTTTATGATAAGAAGCCTGCCTGTCCTAAATGCGCATCCTTAACGGTATCGCGACATTATCAGGGAAAGTGCTATTTCGGCGGAAATAAAGGCGGCGGATGCAGCGGCGGCAGCTGTCATGGCTGCAAAGGATGCGCCGGCTGATTTTCCTGTTTTAAGGGGGAGTTATGCACGAAGGACACAGGCAAAGGCTAACAAACCGATTTATAAACGAGGGTTTCGAAGGTTTTGCCGAGCATGAAATACTGGAATTCTTGCTTTTCTTTGCTTTGCCCCGTGTGGATACTAATACTATTGCCCACCGTCTGATAAAATCTTTCGGCAGCTTGTCCGGCGTTCTTGAAGCGGACGCAAAAGATTTGGAACGCGTAAGCGGAATAGGCAAAAAAGCTTCGGCCTTTTTAACGATGCTCCCGTGCGCATTCCGCGCTTACGAGCACAGCAAAATGGGCAAAAAACCTTCTATAATATCAATTAAAGATGCCTGCGATTTTGCACGTACGCTCCTTTTCGGAAAACCGTTTGAGCAGTTTTACATGATATGGCTTAACACTCAAAACCGCGTCATTCACTGCGAGCGGCTCTCCGAAGGCAGTATATGTGAATCCCCAGTATATATAAGCAAAATTGCGGCTGCTGCTCTGCGCCATCACGCTGTAAAATGTATTATTGCTCACAACCATCCCGGCGGAAGCGTAACCCCTTCGTCTGCGGATATACGCACCACACAGGATATACTCGCAACCCTGCATACACTGGGTATAGATCTTTTGGATCATGTTATAATCTGTGATAACGAGGCGTTTAGTTTTCAGGCGGATTCTCTTATGGAAAAGGACGAGTTTTCAGGGAACAAGGCGTACGCCGCCGAATACAGCTGTATGCAGCAGTTTAGCGGAGTGTCAGCCAAACGGTTTAAGTCGTATTATGCAAACAGCGGAGGAAAACGATGACTATAAGTTTTAAAGTTTTGGAAAATCCCGATCTTAATATTTTGGATAACATCCTTAACATAGAACAGACCGCCTTTGGCGACGGTGCGCTTAATGAGCATATGATTGTTCCTATGCTGCGATACGGCAAAATATATGCCGCCGTAGACGAAGACGGCAATGCAGTGGCATGTACTTATTTTCTGCGCAGCATGGACGATACCGATACAGCCTATCTTTTCAGCGTTGCGGTGCTGCCCCAATTCCGCGGGCATAATGTAGGCACTGCGCTTTTAGACTATGCGCTCTCACACATAAAACAATACGGCATATTTCGGGTAAGGTTATCGGTGGACCCCGCAAACACCAACGCTGTCTCGGTTTACCGCGAGCAGTTGGGGTTTACCGTTGTAGACAGTGTAAAAGACGAATACGGCGCGGGCGAAGACAGGCTTATAATGAGCAAACAGTTATAATCCATACCATTATAAAAAGCGCAATTGCACATGCTGGCGCTTTTTTATTATACCGCTTTTTCTTTTTCTGTTATAATGAACAAAAACAAGAGGACTAGCTTATGAGGGTAGACAAATTTTTAAAAGTTTCACGGATTATCAAACGCCGTACTATTGCGGGCGAAGCATGCGATAAGCAGCGTGTTTTTGTAAACGGAAACGCTGCCAAGCCCGGCAAAGACGTAAAACCGGGCGATACCATCGAGGTGCGTTTCGGCTCTAATACGCTTAAAGTAAAAATTATCTCTGTTGCGGAAACTGTCCGCAAGGAGGATGCTGCCTGTATGTACGAAGTTATAGGGGAAACGCGCAATGGCTAGCGTCTGCTGCATCGTTCTCGCGGCGGGAAATTCAGCGCGTATGGGCGAAAATAAATTGCTTATGCGTATAGGCGGAAAATACGTGCTTGAGCGCACGCTGGAAGCACTGCAGCAAAGCGGATGTTTCCAAAGTATTATTATTGCCTGCAGAAAAACAGATAAGTCTGCTTTTCAAGCAATATCAAAACGCGCTTTGACAATACCTTTTATATTTGTGGAAGGCGGCAGCCAACGCCAGTTTTCAGTGGAAAATGCGCTTAGTGCCGCGGCCTGCTTTGAAATAGTTGCCGTGCATGACGGGGCGCGCTGTTTCGCTTCGCCGGATTTGATACGCGAGTGCGTAAAAAAAGCAGCCGAAACCGGAGCGGCAGCCGCAGGAGTGCGCACACGGGACACCATAAAAACGCTTAACAACGGCATTATAACCGGCACTCTTGACAGAGAAAATTTGGTAAACATTCAGACTCCTCAGGTTTTTCGCTATAAGCTGTTAAAGCAAGCTCACGACAAGGCACGTACCGACGGCTTTGTCGGCACAGACGAATGCGTGCTTCTGGAACGCTTAAGAATACCTGTCAGCCTAGTGGAAGCAAACTGGCATAATATAAAAATCACAACGCCGGAGGATATTTTGTACGGAAAACTCATAGCAGGAGATAAGACGCGAACGGGGCACGGGTATGACGCGCACAGATTATCTCAAAACAGGCCTCTTATACTCGGCGGTGTTAATATTCCGCACAATCAAGGGCTTTTAGGACACAGCGACGCTGATGTACTCGTCCATGCGATTATCGATGCGCTGCTGGGCGCAGCTGCAGCCGGAGATATAGGCACGCATTTTCCGTGCACAGACGAGTATGCCGGCATAAGCAGTCTGCTGCTGCTTGAACGCACACGCGCCGTTTTAGACACCAAAGGGTTTTTAATCGTGAACATTGACGCTACCGTAGTTATGGAGCGCCCAAAGATATCGCAATACATCGAGGAAATGCGCGAAAACATAGCGTCAGCGCTTAAAATAGATAAATTTGCCGTCAGTATAAAAGCCACTACAACCGAGGGCATGGGGTTTGAAGGCACCGGAGAAGGCATATCCGCCCATGCCGTAGCAACCGTTTCCGGGTAAGCCCGTCTTGATTTTTAAGTAATTCTGTATCATAATGGTGCAAGCAAAAAGCATTGGAGAACACACGATGGATTTATTACAAATTGAAAAAAAATGGCGTAAAAGATGGGAGCAATCGGGGCTTTATAAATTTGATAAAAGCCGTGTCGGTAAAAAGAAATACATACTCGAGATGTTCTCCTATCCTTCGGCAGCCAGGCTGCACCTCGGGCACTGGTACAACTACGGATTGACCGACACGTATGCCCGGTATAACAGGATGATCGGCTTTGAAGTGTTCCAGCCCATGGGCTTTGACGCGTTCGGCCTGCCCGCCGAGAATTATGCTATAAAAACCGGCATACATCCCGAAGATTCCACGCTTTCAAATATTGACACAATGGAAAAACAGCTAAAAGAAATGGGCGCAATGTTCGACTGGGACTATGAGATAAAAACGTGTTTGCCTGATTATTACAAATGGACGCAATGGTGTTTTCTTCAGCTGTATAAAAACGGGCTTGCCTATCGTAAACAAGCCCCTGTCAATTGGTGCGAAGGCTGCAACACCGTGCTTGCTAACGAACAGGTTGTGAACGGCGGCTGCGAACGCTGCTCAACTCCCGTTATACGCAAAAACTTAACGCAGTGGTTTTTTAAGATTACTGATTACGCACAGCGGCTGCTTGATAATCTTGATAATCTTGATTGGCCGGAAAAGACAAAGATGATGCAGCGCAACTGGATAGGCAAATCTATTGGTGCGGAGATAAAATTTTATCTGGAAAACGGCGAGTCTTTTACTGTGTTTACTACAAGGGCGGATACGCTATTTGGTTGTACGTACGCCGTACTTGCACCCGAGCATCCTCTTACGCTTAAAATCACAACGCAAGAACATAAATCTGCTGTCGAAGATTATATTGCAGGCGCGGCGCGCGCCAGTGAGATAGACAGACTTTCGGCCACGCGGGAGAAAACAGGCGTTTTTACCGGAGCTTATGCAAAAAATCCGGTAAACGGACGCCGGATACCTATTTTTATTGCGGACTATGTGCTGGCCACTTACGGTACCGGCGCAGTAATGGCAGTTCCAGCACATGACGAGCGCGACTTTGAGTTTGCGCAGAAATACAATCTGCCTATAGAACGTGTCGTTAAGGGCAACCCGGGAGAAGATGATGCGCTTCCGTACGTTGGATACGGCATACTTGTAAACAGCGACGAGTTTTCAGGTTTAGCCGTAGAGGAGGGCAAAAAAGCTATAACCGAAAAGCTAAAATCTAAAGACAGCGGAGATTTTAAGATAAACTACCGCCTGCGCGACTGGCTTATTTCGCGGCAGCGTTACTGGGGGGCGCCAATCCCCATGGTTTATTGCGATAAATGCGGAGAAGTGCCAGTACCGGAAAGCGACCTTCCTGTGCGGCTTCCCTATGATGTGGATTTTAACCCGGACGGTACATCCCCGCTGCTAAAATCAAAGTCTTTTTTGCACACCTTGTGCCCGCGCTGCGGCGGCAAGGCAAAGCGTGACGCCGATACTATGGACACATTCGTATGCTCGTCATGGTACTTTCTGCGTTATCCCGACAACCGCAACGAAGATAAGGCGTTTGACACCGACTGGATAAACAAAATGCTTCCGGTAGACAAATATGTAGGCGGCGCGGAGCATAGCTGCATGCATCTTTTGTACGCGCGGTTTTTTACAATGGCACTGCACGATATGGGCTACTGCAATTTCGAGGAACCGTTTAGCTCTCTTGTGCACCAGGGTATAATATTAGGTCCCGATGGACAGCGGATGAGCAAATCCCGCGGTAATGTAATATCGCCCGATTCATACATAGAAAAATACGGCAGCGATGCACTGCGGATGTACTTAGGCTTCGGATTCTCGTATATTGAAGGCGGTCCGTGGAATGAAGACGGCATCCGCTCTATTCACCGTTTTCTTGAACGCGTAGAACGCACGGTGCAAAGGCTTATGTCCCAAGATACACGCAGCGATACGGGAAAAGAGGACTTGCTGTATGCACAGAACTATGCCATAAAAAACATATGTGCCGATATAGAGGTTTTCTCGTTCAATACCGCCATTGCACGGCTTATGGAATTTGTAAATGCGCTTATCAAATATATGGACGGCACGCCCGATAAGGATTTATGTAAGCAGGCGGCAAGTGTTTTAATAAGGCTTATAGCGCCTTTTGCACCGCATTTTGCAGAAGAGCTCTGGGAATCGGCAGGCCAGCCCTATTCAGTTTTTAATGCGCCGTATCCAAAATTTGACGAGGCTGCGCTTATCCGCAATACGCTTGAAATGGCGCTTCAGATAAACGGAAAAGTGCGCGCAAAATTTTACGTGTCCGCCGACGCATCAAAAGAGGACATTGAAAAGCAGATAATGGAAAGTGCTGATTTAACTGCGTTTTTCGATGGCAAGACTGTGCGTAAGATAATTATCGTGCCCGGACGTATTGCAAATATAGTGGTAAGCTAAGTATGAGAAAACAGCTTAAATCCATTCGGTTTTTAGCTGAAACCGGCATAATAGCCGCACTCTATTTTGTGCTGACTATGGCGGTTGCGCCCTTAAGTTTCGGACAGCTTGGTATGATGCAGCTGCGCGTTTCCGAAGCGCTTTGTGTGCTGCCGTTTTTTACTCCGGCTGCAGTTCCCGGGCTTTTTATAGGCTGTGCGCTCGCCAACATATTCAGCTTTCTTGGTGTAATAGACGTCATTTTCGGCTCTCTGGCCACTTTGGCTGCTTCGCTTATTGCCTGTTTAATAAAAAACAAATGGCTGCTGCCGCTGCCCTGTGTGCTTATAAACGCCGCTGCCATTGGCGCTCTGCTGCACTTTTTTTATTTCAATCAAGTACCGCTTTGGATACCTATACTGTATGTGGGCGCAGGACAGGCGATTGCCTGTTACGCGCTTGGTATGCCGCTTTTTTTTCTGCTAAACAAGCACAAGACCAAACT
>CAZSMH010000033.1:0-5395 GCA_964607965.1 uncultured Christensenellaceae bacterium | reverse complement strand
AACAATAAACCCGTAATAAATTTTGTATATCTGAAATGAAGCGTTCATTAATATCTGCCGTTTTTGTGCGTATATATGACGTATAACACAAATGGGGTGGGTTATGTACCTTGAAAGCCTTTTTCTCGGCGCATTTGTCGGTACGGCAGGCACTATGCTGGGCGGGGCAGCCGCAGTTTTTTTCGGCAAACGCGCATCAGACCCCCGTACGTTTCTTTCTTTTGCCGGCGGCATGATGGTTGCCGTAGTTTTTTTTGATATGCTTGCCGAAAGCGCGGAAATCGGAGGCATTTATATAATGTGCGGCGGCGCCGTGACAGGCGCAGTATTCTTCTCCCTTATTTCGCCGTTAATATCCCGCGGAGACGATTTGTCTCTTTATTCTACAGGTATTCTTGTAATCATCGTTATAGCGGTGCATAATCTGCCCGAAGGCCTTGCCATAGGCTCATCTCTTGCCCGGGGCGAGCGCTTTGCGCAATCTCTTTCGCTGCTGCTGCTCGCGCACAATGTACCGGAGGGAATTGCAGCAAGCCTTCCTCTGCGCTTGTCCGGCGTTAGTGTAAAGCGCGTACTGCTTATTTCCGGTTTAACGGGGCTGCCCACAGCGGCAGGTTCTCTTATAGGCACAGCTCTCGGGCAAATTTCCGGGGAAATGATAGCGGCATGCATATCATCAGCCGGCGGCGCAATGCTCTATATATCGCTGAAAGAGCTGATACCGTCAAGCCGTGGAGCAAAAAAAGCGCAAAATAATAAGCTGTGTGCAATTATGGGGTTTTGTACCGGATTTTTTATCACTGTGCTGGTGTAACATTGCCTCCGCCCACTGTAAAAACTTTTGCGTTTTTACATTTAAGCGGCACCGCGGTAGTAATAAAACACTGCGAACCGCTTATGCGCTCAATAATGGCCTCCTGTCTTTCGCTGTCCAGCTCCGAAAAAACATCGTCAAGCAGCAAAACGGGGCTTTCGTTAAAATCGCTGCGCGCTATCTCGAATGTGGCAAGTTTTAATGATAGCATTGCCGTGCGTATCTGTCCGGAAGACGAATATACCTTTATATCGTTTCCGTTAAGAGCTGCCATTATATCTTCTCTGTGCGGCCCGTGCAGGCTAAATCCCTGCTCTATCTCCGAAGATAAGGATTTTTCCATCTTTTCGAATAATGATTTTTTTATATTATCCAACGACGCACTGCATTTGTACCGAACCGATAACATTTCTCCTTTGGAAATGCTGCTGTGAATCTTGCTGCTTATATCGTCAAGGCGGCTTAAAAACCTTTGCCTTTCAATTATTATGCGTTCTCCGTGCTCTGCCATTTGTTCGTTAAATATAGAAACAAGCTTTGATAGCTGTGTTTCGGCAATGCGTGATTTTAAAAGAGCATTTTTCTGCGAAAGCGCTTTTGTGTATTCCTGCAGTTCGTAAAAGTATGCCGGACGAAGCTTTGATATCTCCATATCTATAAACCGCCTGCGTAATGATGGCGATTCCTTTAGTATTTTTAAATCGTCCGGAGCAAACACCACTGCTATAAAATTACCAAAAAGCTCACCTATCTTTCTGACAGGCAACCCGTTTACCTTCAAGCTCTTCTTACCGAGTATAGAGAGCATTGCTTCTATATTAAGCGTGCCCGAAGAACGCTTAATGCCGCTCTTTATATATGCCGTCTCGCTGCCTTCGCGTATGCATTCCATATCCTTCTGTGTACGAAACGATTTGCCAATGCTTAAAAAAGATACAGCCTCCAAAGCATTTGTTTTTCCGGCTGCATTTTTGCCTAATAGTATATTGATGCCGCTGTCAAAACTAACGGACAGGCTTTGGTAGCTTCGATAATTCTTCAATATAAGGCTGCTTATGTGCATCAAATACTCCAATCATATTTCCCGGGACATATTATGCGAACTTATGTTCTTGCGTTTCGTTATTATCTAAACGCCGCGGCATTTATTGCGCAAAGGTCATGTGTTTTCAGCAGCCATTTTATCATGTGCTAAACTATACATCAACGGGTTATACTTTACGCAGTTCCTGTATAACAAATTTTATGATAACTGTGCCAGCAATAAAAACAGCCTGCCGTATAGACACGCTGCTTTATAAGTATAAGTATTTGTTAAGCATATCAATCATTTTTTAATGTAAATACGAGTGCATTTGGATTTTCCGGAAATGATATCCTCAATACGGTTGCCGGCATTGGAAATAAACACCTTTGTTCCTGCCTTTGCAGGCCCTAGAGAATACAAAAGCTTTGCTGCCGCGCCTTGCGAACCTACACGCGATGCGCCAATGCAGCAGTTCATTGCTTCCTTAACCTTTTCCTCAAGCTCGCCTGCGCTGGTCGCTGTTATTTTTTCGATAAGCGTTGAAGGATCTTCATGGTTCTGGTATATACCATCTACCGAGGTTAATATTACCAGAGATTTAGCCTTGACGAGCATGGCAACCACTGCGGCGGTCTCATCGTTGTCTATGCACTCTACAACTTTTCGCCCCCCGTTGCCTATCTTGCGCAGCTCCATCTTACGGTTTTCTTCACTGGATACGGGATCGTTGTAGTTTATTATAGGTATTGCCCTCTGTTTTGGCGCACGCATCAGCAGCCGGTAAATATGCTCTTTTTTTTCAGTATCGTTAAAATGGCTGTGCTCTAAAAGCACCTGTCGCACGGAATATCCGGGGCTGATAAACTCGCGGTAATTCTCCATTAATATAGACTGCCCCTGAGCGGCATAGTCTGTCTTTATGTCTTCTTCATCTCCGGAAAGCTCGCGCCCATGGCGTTTAATATAGTCTATGCGTCCGATCTCCGTTGCGCCTGAACTGACAAGCAGCATCCCTGGCTTTAAAGACCTGCTAAGCCTGGAAAATATATTATAGTCAATATCTCCGTCGTCACGGCGGATAAGCGCCATCGATCCTATTTTTATTACAATGTCGTACATGCAGGTTTTAACTCCCATCACTACTATTAGCAAGCTTAAAATATGCCCTGTTAATTGCTTATAGTATAATAACCAAGAACTTAAATGTAAAGCTTGGCAGACTATTTGTACTAAGCATCCGTACAGCATATGGGAACGCGGAAAAAATTTGTTTGGCATTATACTTGCATTATACAAAAATGACTTGTTAAATGATCTTGAGTTGATTTTTCCGTCTATGTTTGATATCCTAATCCGTGAAAATAAATTTAATCTGCAGGTGTTATATAATGATAATTGCGATTGGAAGCGATCACGGCGGCGTACATTTAAAAGCCATAGTGATTGAACATTTACAAAAAAAAGGCGTTAATACCATAGATAAAGGCTCTTACGATAAGACATCGTGCGATTATTCAGATTATGCTGTACCAGTTTGCAGCGCTGTGCTTTCCGGCGAAGCTGATTTGGGCGTACTTATCTGCGGTACAGGCATAGGCATGTCTATGTCAGCCAATAAAATACACGGTATCCGCTGCGCGGTGCTCGGCGACGTTTTTTCTGCCAAAGCAACACGCTCGCACAACGATGCAAATGTGATGTCTCTGGGCGGACGGGTTGTCGGTCCGGGGCTGGCACTGGAAATTGTAGATGCCTTTATAGGAACTGATTTTTCCAATGAACCTCGGCACCAAAGAAGGATTAATAAAATTATGGAACTTGAACGGTAAAGCCGTTTTTCTTTTTACTGTTTATAAAAAACGGAGGCAAATATGGGTAAACTGGTAAAGATGGACCATCCGCTTATTCAGCACAAAATATCGCTGATAAGGGACAAAAAAACCGGGACAAAGGATTTTAGGGAACTGGTTGACGAGATTGCCATGCTTATGGCGTATGAAGTAACGCGCGACCTTCCTTTAAAAGAGGTGGAAATCGAAACGCCTGTTGCAAAAGCCAAAACGTGCGTTATCTCAGGGAAAACTATCGGAATTGTTCCTATTCTACGTGCCGGGCTTGGTATGGTAAACGGTATTTTATCACTGGTGCCTGCGGCAAAGGTAGGTCATATAGGCTTATACCGTGATCCTGATACTCTGCAACCGGTAGAATATTACTGCAAGCTGCCCTTCGATGCTTCGGAGAGGGATCTTATAATTCTTGACCCTATGCTTGCTACGGGCGGAAGTGCGTGCGGCGCGATACAGCTTCTTAAAGCACGAGGAGTTAAGAATATCAAGCTGGTATGTTTGATTGCGGCGCCCGAGGGTATAAATGCTGTAATAAAGGCTCACGGCGATGTGGATATTTATGTTGCTGCTGTGGACGAGCGTTTGAATGAACACGGATACATAGTACCCGGACTTGGCGATGCGGGAGACCGGCTTTTCGGGACAAAATAGCAGGGGAATAAATGGCTATAGATATATTAAACAAAATAAAATCCGCCGAAGCACAGGCGGATGAGATACGTCGCAAAGCAAATCTGTCCGCAAAAGATGCATTAAAGGCTGCCGCAAAAGAATATATGCAGCTTGAAGACGAAATGTTAACGCAGGCGCGCCGTGCAAGCCTTGAGAGGGTGGATACGGCAAAGCAGGCGGTATATTCTAAGCTTAATGCGCAAAAAGCACAGCGGCAGCTAGAATGCGACGAACTTAAAAAGGCCGCTCAAACAAAGCTGGAAAAGGCGGCCGATATATGTATTGAGGGGTTGCTGTAATACACATGGCCATATTGGGGATGAAAAAAATAGCGCTTATTGCCCATAAGGACAATAAAGAAGCGCTTCTTGATTCGATGCAAAAGCTGGGCGCAGTAGAGATTGTGTCTGCAGCTTTTGATGGCGTCGTGCCGTGTACTGCGTCTGAAAAACAAGCCCGCTTTGAAACAATGCTTTCCGATGTGCGCACATCTCTTGATACAATCAGCCATTTCGATGAAGAAAAAAGCTCTTTTTTTGACCCCAAACCTCTAATTTCGGCAAAACAGCTTAATGATGCGCCCAGCCGTATTAATGAAGCAGAAAAAGTTATTGATGATATAAAGCAGCTAAACAACAACTTTGCGTCTCTAAAAACGCGCCGTCAACGGCTTAAAAACCATATGGCACAGCTTGCACCATATACTTATTTCGATATACCTTTAGAAACGCTTGGCGATAGTACATATACGTCAAGCTTCCTTGGCACGCTGCCGGATGAAAACAGACAAAGCTTTGAGCGGCTGTGCGAAGAATATTCCGACACCGCCTATATTGAATATGCGGAATCAGAGAAAGGCCTGTTTTCAGTATATATTATTGCGCACAATGATGTAAAAGAGCGCTTAAAAGGCGAACTAAAATACATTGGGTTTTCAGATGCGCCTTCTAAGGACAGTTACGGCACACCCGCCGATATTATTTCTGACAGCGCCAACGAATATGATGCGCTGCAGCATGAAACACTTGAAAA
>CAZSMH010000032.1:9356-18755 GCA_964607965.1 uncultured Christensenellaceae bacterium | reverse complement strand
GCAAAACCTTGTCTCTGCCGCGCTAAATTGCTATAATGTAAACCGATATTGCGCAAAAGGAGACTTTTAGATTGAAACAGCTAACAAGCACGGAGCTACGGCAGCTCTTCCTTGACTTTTTTGCAGGCAAAGACCACGCCATAATACCCTCCGCCTCACTGATACCGGAGAACGACCCTACGGTGCTTTTCACCACCGCAGGCATGCACCCCTTGGTACCGTACCTTTTAGGCGCGAAACACCCCGAAGGCACGCGGTTAGCCGACTCTCAAAAATGCGTGCGCACCGGCGATATTGACGAGGTGGGCGACTCTTCCCACTGCACATTCTTCGAAATGCTCGGGAACTGGTCTTTGGGCGACTACTTTAAAAAAGAAGCCATAGCATACAGCTTTGAATTTTTAACCTCGGACAAATGGCTAGGCATAGATAAAGACAGACTATACTTCAGCTGTTTTGCCGGCGACGACGACGCCCCGCGCGACACCGAATCTGCAGACATATGGAAAAGCCTCGGCGTTGACGAAAGCCACATATTCTTTTTCGGCAAAAAACACAACTGGTGGGGCCCCGCAGGACAAAGCGGCCCTTGCGGCCCGGACACCGAAATGTTCGTAGACACCGGCGCACCCAAATGCAGCGAAAACTGCGACCCGTCCTGTTCGTGCGGAAAATACCTGGAAATATGGAACGACGTTTTCATGCAATACAACAAAACCGCCGACGGCAGGTTTGAACCGCTTGCGCAGAAAAACGTTGACACCGGCATGGGCCTTGACAGAACAGTGGCAATACTGCAGGGCAAATCCTCCGTGTACGAGACCGACTTGTTTTCGCCTGTGCTTGGCAAAATAAGCGAGCTTTCCGGCAAAGGCTACGGCGACGATGTTAAGACAACCCGCGCGTTTCGCATAATAGCCGACCACGTACGCTGTGCAGCGTTTATACTCGGGGACGAAAAAGCCGTAACTCCATCCAACGTAGACCAGGGCTATGTGCTGCGCCGCCTTATACGCCGCGCCGTTCGGTATTCGCTGCGGCTTGGGATAGAGCGCATGTCGCTTAGCAAAATAGCACAGGCTGTTATAACCAAATACAAAGACGCATATCCGGAGCTTTCCCGCAACCAGCAGCGCATTATAAACGAACTTAACCTTGAGGAAGAGCGTTTCTCGCGCACCATAACGCAGGGCTTAAAAGAATTTGAAAAGCTGCAGGCTCGCCTTGAATCCAACGTGATATCCGGCACCGACGCATTTCATCTGTACGATACTTTCGGCTTCCCTCTCGAGTTTACGCTGGAACTGGCGCTGGAAAACGGGCTTGAGGTAGACACGAAAGGATTCGAGGAAGCGTTCGCCCAGCACCAGAAAATCTCGGGCGCAGGCGCGCAGCAGCGCTTTAAAGGCGGCCTTGCCGACACGGGCGAAGCCACGGCGCGGCTGCACACCGCAACGCACCTTATGCACGAGGCTCTCCGCCGCGTTTTGGGCGAAGAAGTTGAGCAGCGCGGAAGCAACATAACTGCCGAACGCCTTCGTTTCGATTTTGCGTTCTCCCGCAAAGTTGAACAGCAAGAGCTAGTCGAAGTGGAACGGCTGGTCAACGAAGCGATAAAAGCCGGGCTTGACGTAACCTGTGAGGAAATGAGCGTAGAGCAGGCCAAATCGCAGGGCGCGATAGGCCTTTTCGAATCCAAATACGGCAGCGTCGTTAAGGTATACTCGGCGGGAGACTTTTCCAAAGAGATATGCGGCGGTCCGCACGCTGCAAACACCCGCGAACTCGGCCTTTTCAAGATACAAAAAGAACAATCCAGTTCCGCCGGAGTACGGCGCATAAAAGCAGTGCTTATAGGCGAATAGCCTTTTATAACGTTATACATAAACGGCAGGATGTCGGTACATCCTGCCGTTTTAATTTGATTATCAGTAAGGATTCATAAACATCTGCGTCCAGTAAAGAGTGCCGTTGGCAGCCTTTGCAACGCCTATGCCAATGTTCGTATAAGCCTGCGAGAGTATGTTTGCCTTGTGACCTGCCGAATTCATCCATGTACTCATAACTTCTTGTGCGGTTCTCTGGCCGTAAGCGATGTTCTCTCCCGCAGCGCTGAACCTTAAGCCGAACTTCTGCATCATCTGAAACGGCGAACCGTATGTCGGCGACTGATGCGAAAAATAGTTCTTGTCTATCATATCCTGGCTTTTAAACCTCGCAACACGTGAGAGCTCAGCATTAAGCTTTAATAGCGGCAGCCCGCGGTTTGCGCGTTCCCTGTTTACTATCTCGAATACCTGCTGCTCGTGGCTTTGCAGCGATTTTGTGTCGGGTATCATAATAACCTGCCCGACATATATCTTAGAAAAATCCTTTATATTCGAGTTAGCTTTTTTCAGCTCTGTAAGGCTAATCTGATACTTTTGTGCGATGCCCCACATAGTATCGCCCCGCTGCACTGTGTACCTGACGAGTTTTGTCGAAGGAATAGTTATTTTCTGCCCCACATATATCATTGACGGGTTTTTTATAGCAGGGTTTGCCGCCAGCAGCTCGTTTATTGTAACCCCGCCTGCCTTGGCAATTTTATAGAGCGTGTCGCCCGATTTAACGGTATATGTACTGTCAGCAAATGCCGTCTGAACCGTCAGTACACAAAGAGCAACCGTTAAGAAAATTGCTTTTTTCAGCATCTTTTTCATATGTATGTTCTCCTTTCCGCTAAAATTGTTATTATTCCGCTTTATTTTGTGTATAAACGCGCATTATTATTTACATACTCGCTCACACATGCTAAAGTTAAAAAAAGTATGTTTCTTTGGAGGTAAGGTGATGAGTCAGCCTGTTTATGTAAAAATCAAAGAAATGATATTACAGCAAATTGAAAACGGTACGCTGGTGCCGGGAGACAAGCTGTCGTCCGAGAGGACTTTGGCTGATGAGCACGGCTTATCACGAATGACGGTGCGTCAGGCGCTTACCGACCTTGTCAATTCGGGCGCGCTGTACCGCGAGCAAGGCCGCGGCACTTTTGTCTCTGCGAGAAAAATGCAGCAGCGCAACATCTCAAGCTTTTCCGAAACGGTGCGGTCGCGCGGCTTTAAGCCTTCAACCCGTATTCTGGAATTTCAAACTTTCGCTCCGCCTGAGAGTATTGCAAAAAGGCTTATGACAGACAGCGAAGTTTTCCGCGCTATGCGCATCAGGCTAGCGGACGAAACCCCAGTTGCAGTAGAAGAGGTTTTTATACCGGTGCATATCTGCCCCGGTCTTGAAAAAAAAGACCTTTTAGGCTCGCTTTACAACCTTATTACCAACACTTACGGGCACAAGATCGGCAGTGCGGACTGTGCCATATCGGCGCTGCTGCCGGGCGCACGCTTTCAGGAATATCTTCAGGTTGCAAGGCAAACGCCTCTGCTTAAAGTAAACAGCCTGTACTACCTGGCAAGCGGCGGGACGTTATATTACGAGCGTGCAATATACCGCACCGATATGTACGAATACAACGTCCGCATATCTACTCAGCCGGTGTAATTTTTGTTTTATATAAGCGAAAAGAATACCATATAGGCGGGAATGGTAAGAACCGAAATAATCGTGGTGGCAATCACATTTATTGTGGCGTATTTGACATCCGCTCCGTAAAGCTCGGCCAGAATAGCAGTCTGTATCATAACCGGCAGGCTCATCTGCATTGTAAACACATCCCGCATCAAATAAAGCTCTGCGTTATAATACGATATGCTGATAACCAGCATGCAAGCCGCGAAACATAGCAAGGGAATAAACACAAACCGTCCGGCAAGTACAGCCGCTATCCCCTTTTGATACTTCAATCCTTTAATACCTATAAAATAAATCATACAGCCTGTAAAAATCAGCGAAAGCGGAGTTGTCATATCGCCCAGGTACTTCGCTGTTTTCAATACAAAATCCGGCAGCTGAACACCAAAAAGCACTGCTGCAAACATAGTAATTACTGTTATTATCGGCGGTGTAACCAACTTCTTTAATACTTCAGAAAAACTTACCCTAGTTTCGCTGCCCGAAATCATATCCGCATCTTTGCGTATGGCAAGGTAACCAAGCGTCCAGAAAACCGTTGTGTTTGCCAGATAATAAAACACTGCATACGGCATTCCCTCGTCACCGAACAGCGCCTGCGCTATCGGAAAACCGATAAACATGGAATTTGACAGCGAAAAAGATACAGCAAAAACCCCTCTGCGTTCCAAAGGGATTTTAAACAGCCGGGCGGCCAGTTTCCCCAAAAAAAATGCTGCGGGAGCAACAATAAAAATTATCAAGAGCGGCAGCCATGAATTTATCAACTGCTGCCGTGAAAAATTCGCCGAAAAATTGTATACAAGTGTGCCCGGAACAGCAATATTGATAACAATCTTAGATATGGCTTTTGCGGTATCCCGTGATACCCACTTTTTCCAAGCTACAAAAAAACCGACGCCTATTAAAAGAAATATAACAAAGATTGATTCAACCGACTTTAATATCATTTCATTCGCAGAAAGCGCGATAAACTGCTTTTATTGCACGATCAAAATCGCACTCATCCACTCCGACTATAATGTTAATCTCGCTTGAACCTTGGTCAATCATCCGTATATTTATATTGCTCTGTGCCAACGCTGTAAACAGCCGTGCCGCAACGCCTACCTTTCGTATCATGCCTCTGCCTACCGTTGCAATAAGTGCAAGGCCGCGGAACACTTCCAGAGAATCAGGCTCGCACATCTTATATACGTCATCGAGCAGCTGGGCTTGTTTGCCTTCAATCTCGCTGTCGGCAAGCACTATGCCCAGAGTGTCTATTCCAGAAGGCATATGTTCAAACCTGATATTGTTTTGCTCAAGCGCTGTTAAAATCTTTAACCCGAAGCCAAGTTCAGTATTCATGTTCGCTTTTTCAACAGCGATTACGGTAAAGCCTTTTTTACCTGCAATGCCGGTGATAATATCCGTATCATTGTCATTAACATTAGGTACAATCATTGTGCCAGTGTCAGAAGGATCGTTAGTGTTTTTTATGTTAATAGGTATGTTGGCCTTGAATACGGGGAAAATAGCATCCTCGTGGAGCACCGTTGCGCCCATGTAGGAAAGCTCTCTTAATTCCCTGTAAGTTATCTTGCGTATAACCTTAGGATTATCAACTATACGCGGGTCTGCCATAAGTGCCCCTGAAACGTCCGTCCAGTTTTCATATACATCAGCGCGCGCGGCTCTCGCTACAATTGCACCGGTTATATCCGACCCCCCGCGTGAAAATGTCTTGATTTGTCCGTCCGGCATGCTCCCGTAAAAACCAGGTATCACAGCCTTGTGAAAACTTCGCAGTCGTCCGCGCATTACAGTACGGGTCTTCTCCGACTCGTATTTTCCGTCCGCACTGAAAAATATACACTCCGCCGGATCTATAAAATCAAACCCCAGCAGCTCCGCAAGCAATATTCCGTTTAAGTACTCTCCCCGGCTTACAGTATAATCAACTCCGGCACCGTTTCTTACATTATCGGCAATTACATTTAGATGCGCCTTAATGTCAACACTCAGCCCCAATTCGTCCCTAAGAAAAATAAAACGCTCGCTTATCTTATTGAAAACCGCAGATGCGTCATCGTCATTCGTTGCCGCGGCAGCATGATACGCGTACAGAAGGTCAGTAACCTTTGTATCTTTGGAATCGCGCTTGCCGGGAGCCGACGGTATTATATATACGCGCTGCTTATCAGACTCAACTATTTTTTTTACCTTAATAAACTGGGTTGCGTCCGCAAGCGAACTTCCGCCGAATTTACAGACCTTCATTTATTTATCCCGCTTTCTGCGTGCCTTCCTTTGTCTCCTGCTCAGGCGCTTATTCTCGCTGATATCTTCTTCCTGCTCTATATACTTTATTTCTACTTCTTTATCTATATACTCTGTTTTTGCTTCCTGTTCTATATACGTATCTTCATCTTCTGAATAGTCTTCGTTTTGCTCCTCATCCGGCTTAATGAATTGCTCTTCATGCACTTCCTGAACGGTTTCCTGTTCTGTCTGACCGTCGTCTAAGCTCTCATCCTCCTCGGTATCGTCTTTTGCATCAACAAGCAAACGGCACTCATAATAATAACGTTTTTCCAAAGCCGTACCCAGAGAAAACGATTTTCTGGGTAGAACACCGTATTCTATTACTGTTTCAAATAAATCTTCTTTACGTAAAGGTTCCATAATAAATCCTAGGCTGGCGTGGCCATGTGAAAGCGAATTAAACTCTTCAGAGCCGTGTATATAATCTACTCTTGCCCTTGGCATCTCTTCACACAGCTTGTCAAGCGCATCGGTAAGTGTTTTTGAAACCAGTTTATGGCGCGGCTTTGATATTTCTATATATCCCTTTGACATCTTTGATTCAAAACGTATAGCCTGTACGCCCGGTTTGGTGTGCCCTTTTGTTCCTCGTGTATACATCATATGAGCTTCCTGGCCTGTCTTGTTGAGTATACTGACTATGGAACGAAGCGCGCTCGGTACGTCTACATTAAACAGCACACGGTGAATCGGATGCACATTTATGCCGTTATCATACAGGTTTACTACTTCCACAAGAGCATACCTTAACGGACTTGTCTTAAGCTCTTCCTTATCCATCGAAGCCTTTTTGGTTTCCCAAATCTGCTTTGCGGAAGCTAAGGAATGGTTACCGTCCCCCACTGCAAAAAGCATGTTGTCTTTTGCTTTCTGTTTTAGCGCCAGCAGCGCATCGGTTAAACTCTCAAGTATATCCTTGTCCTCAATAAACCAGCCTTCAATATGGCCTCCGTCCTGCATCAGCGGAGTGCTGTAAATTTTAGCGAAATTATCTTTGGCATCATATAAAGGCCCCAAAACAGTATCGGCGGGGTCGTCTATCAGCAGCATGACATGCGGGCATTCTATAACAGCATCCTGCCGAAGCGCCACCCTTGTCGGTATCCGTTCTCTGACCGTCTCTTCCGTTGCCCTGATAAGAGGTTTTTTAGACGGATCGGTGTCATACTGTTCAAGGTCTATAGCAAGAACCAGCCCTATCCGCGTTCCAAACTGTGTTTCCCTTTCCACCAAAACAACGCCGTCCGGCAGGCAAACAAGAACTCCGTCCTCAATATAGCTTCTCATTGTCTGTTTTGCATGCATTATCCTATCCGGAACATCCTGCATATCAATGAATACCTCAGGAACTATTATATGAAATGTGGAGGGGGCTCCTCCAACTGTTTTTTGCGTCTTTATCCAGTAATCCTCATTCGAAGTAAACTGATCACAGGCAATCACTGCCCATTTTTGTTTATTTACCTTATTTTCAGGAATTAATATCTGCGGAAAACATATGCCCGCTTGTTGAGTTTTATCCATCTAACCCTCCTATTTTTAAAGAAAAAAATAAACATCTACGACAATATATCATAATTGGAATTCATGTTCAAGGCTGCTTTATCAAAGCTAAAAAGCGCTTTATCAATTGAATAAGCGCTTAAAACCGTGATTAAAATATCAACGCTGCTCAGGCTTTGCTCTGCGGGTAAGCGGCGCGGAACCATCTTACCATATCGCGTATTGTTTTTTGCATAGGACGCGGCTGGTAACCAAGCTTCTTCTGCGCCTTTTCGCAAGTAATTGACGAATTGGACAACAGCACATCAATCGAATACTTTGACAGTATGGGTTTTCTGCGCATTACAGCATAAAACACAGGCGCAAATGCCGCCGCCGCCTTTACGAGAAGCGTAGGTACCTTCCGGCGCTTTATGGTATTGCCGGTGCTTGCTTCAACCGCTTTGATAATATCCTCAAGACTCGATACGCTGCCCGAAATAATATAACCCTGTCCGGACTCGCCGTATTTCCAAGCCCGAATTATACCGTCCGCTACATCTCTCACATCTACAAAATCATATTTGCCGTCAAAATAATACTGCGTTTTTTTAGCGTTTATGTACCCTTTTATTGCGCCTCCGGTGTAAGAGGAACAAAAGTCATACGGTCCTATTACTCCTGACGGGAATACTATTACCGCATCCAGCCCTTTTTGCACCGCATTGAAAACCTCTATTGTCGCCATCGCCTTAGATTTAGCGTATGCTCCGTTCAAATTGCTAAAATCGGAATCCAAAGTCTCGTCAATCAACCCGATTTCCGGTTCCTTCAATGCGTGCACGCTTGAAATATAAACGAGACGTTTAACCTGCTTTTCTATGCATGCTTGTACTACGTTTCTTGTGCCTGCAACGTTAACATCAAATATGTTTTTCTTTCGCATGCCTGATATCTGCACAAGCCCTGCCAGATGAAAAACATAATCACAACCGCGTACCGCCGCCGACACAGCCAACGTATCGCGAACGTCTCCCCTTACAATCTCTTTTGCGTATTTGCTTATATAGGGAATGTTTTCTTCGGGCAGAATAAAAAGGCGCAGATCCTTATAGCCTCTGCTGTAAAGCTGTTTTACCAGCACATTGCCTATGTGTCCGCCCGCCCCTGTAATTAATATCATGATGATTATCTCCTTTACTACCAATCAATAATTGCGGCTTTTTTTAATCATCACGATATCTTTTTTGCCTATATATATTATAACCATAAATGCAGACGATGCTATGAATAAATTGTAAAATATTTTTAGTCTATTCCAGAAATTTATACTCCTTTATACCATTCTACCGTTTCGCGTATTGTATCTTCTATGGGGCGCGGCGAATACCCAAGCTCACTGCTTGCTTTCTTGCAGGATATTTTTACGCCGGACAGCATAACGCCCACCGTATCCGTGGTTATAACAGGAGTTTTTCGCGCCAGCCTATAGAACAGAGGCGCTACTTTTGCACATACTTTTACCACCGATGCTGGAACGCACACCAATCTGCAGCGCATGCCGATATGCTGCGTTATCTGCTCTATCATTTTCTTTATGCTGCATGGCTCTCCTGCCAGTATATATCCCTCGCCCTTTTTGCCGTATCTCCATGCACGGTATATACCGTCCGCGACATCTCGCACATCAATAAAATCGAACTGTCCGTCAAAATAAAGCTGCCATCTGCGTTTACGCATGTATTTTTTAAACATTATACCCGACATCGATGAGCGGTAATCATACGGCCCAATAACACCTGTCGGGTAAACGACGACTATATCAACATCCTTTTCCGCAAGCATTTCAAGCGTTGCTGTAAGCTTGGTCCGGCCGTAAGCGTCTTTTTTGCACATTAGCCCAGTATCGATGTTTTCTTCGCTTACAAGTTTGCAGTCAGACGATAGCGCATGTACGCTCGATACATACACAAGCCGGCGGACCCCGTGCGCTTTGCACGCACTGATGATATTGCGTACTCCCCCTACGTTTATATCATACAG
>CAZSMH010000032.1:0-9256 GCA_964607965.1 uncultured Christensenellaceae bacterium | reverse complement strand
GCGCTTTGCACGCACTGATGATATTGCGTACTCCCCCTACGTTTATATCATACAGAAGCCTGCCGTCCCGCGGCGACATGCTGATAAGGCCTGCCACATGGAAAACATCGCTGCATCCGCGCACAGCAGCGTCAACAGCGCCGGCGTCCCGTATATCGCACTTTACAATCTCTTTTGCATAGCGTTCTATATGTTTCGCCGGTCCGTTTACGACAACCCTTAAATCTCGGTATCCCTTATCATACAGCAGCTTTACCAGCGCACTGCCTATGTGCCCCCGCGCACCCGTTACTAATATCATTTCGTGCCCTTACTGTGCAGGCTTTACGGGCACGACCGCCATAACCACACTCATAATATAGATAACAGCCGGAAGCGACTGCCACGGAAACCCGAAAATCATCACTGTTATAGTGACTGCAGCCATTACCGCAGCACCTAATATATTGTTCTTGTTAACCAGCAATGCTCCTATGATTCCTGTAATGTTTGCACCGGCAAGTATAATCCCGAAAATACTGGCGTCAGAGACCTCAAATTTATAAGGCAGTATATTAAGCATGAATAAGACCGCAAGTATTATACCAATGAAACCGGCAAATATCCCAAGAAAAATCTCTGTCTTCCTCACATATCCCCCCGTTTTTACAGCATCCGCTTTTTTATATATTATACTCCGCGCAGCAATCAACCGCAATTGTCAAAATAGGCTATTTTAACACAAGTAACGCAAACAGAGTTTTATTCTATTTTTCTTCTGTATATTTGCGGGATTTATACTTTAACCGGGTGGCATTACCGCCGCGTATGTGCCTTTCATCCTTGTTCTTTCTTAGCACTTTTGCTACTTGTTTCGCTGTAGATGGTGATATGATACAAAGCCTTTCGGTTAGATCTTTATGAACTGTGGATTTGCTTGTGCCGAACTTTTTGGCGGCCTGCCTTACTGTGGCCCCGCTTTCAAGCACATAGTCTGCAATAAGAGTGACCCGCTCCTCTATATATTCTTTCATTTGCTAGCCCCCTTTGATGTTCTTTGATAATATGTATGATGCAAAAAGGGCTTGTATGATTTTGTTAATGCACAGACAACGGATAAAACAGTTGTTAGAAATATTATTTAACTGAAGATTTTACTGTTTGTATGTTTCTATTATGTTTTCGGCAACTTCGCGGCGCGTTTTTCTTAAGTCCATGGCCTGTTTTTCAATAGCCTTGTGCGCCTGGGGCTCCGTCATATGACAGCATTCTATAAGTACCCATTTAGCGCGGTTGACAATTCTGATTTCCATCATTTTATCCTGCAGGCTTTCGAATTTTTTTTCAAGCTTTTTCAGCCGCTCCATTGTGGCAATTAATAGCTTTACAGCCTGATATATTGCGGAACTTGTATTCGGGTATTCCAATGTCAGTATTCCCTCATTCTCAGCATTGTAGGAAACCTGCTCGTAATATTCGCTTTTAACAAGAATAAGTATGCCTGATTTTGCGCTTTGCGCTGTATCTATTGCAAACTTGATGCCGAATTCGTCAGATATGGGCGTATTAATAATAATTAAATCGAAATGAGCGTCAATCAGCAGACGTTTGGCTTCTCCCGCGCTGGTAACAGAAATAATGGGCGCGAATACCGGCGCGGACAGCAATCCGCGGACATACTCGGTCACCTTAAAAACAGATGAAACGATAAGCACGCTGTATGTATAGCTGTCTGCGGGCATTTTACATCCAACCTTTCCTGTCATCAGCCGCTATACGAGCTGCCCGTATGCTTCAACAATCTGCCTTTTTAATACCGATTCAATAAATGGGCTTTTTTCAGCGACGGAGAAAGCTTCAGAGAGATTTCGAGGAAGCCTCTCCAGATCTTTTGTTACGGCAGTTTCGGCTTTGTAGAGGTTAATATTTACAGGCTCCGGAGCGCACAGTTTGTTTTTTATGCCGTCAAGCCCGGCATGTATAAGTAAAGCGTACACAATATACGGATTTGCCACAGGGTCAGGCGAGCGCAGTTCCAGTCTCCGAAATTCGCGTTTTTCTGCCGGTATTCTTATAAGCTGCGATCTGTTTTCGGGCGACCATGTAATGTACTTGGGAGCTTTCATTTTTCCCAGTCTTTTATATGACTGCTCTTGGGGATTCAAGAACAATGTCATCTCTTTTATGTGCTTGAAAATTCCCGCCATAAAATATTGGGTATAATCATTGCCGTCAGCGGATTCGATTGATATATTTACATGAAAACCGTTGCCGCTTTCACCCTCAAGAGGCTTTGGATCAAAACAGGCATGCAGCCCGTTTCGATGTGCTATGGTTTTTACAACAGCTTTGAATGTTGTCGCATTATCTGCGGACAAAAGCGCTTCGCCGTATCGGAAATCTATCTCATGCTGTCCGGGGCCTTCCTCATGATGCGAACATTCGGGCGAAATACCCATCTCCTCGAGAGTCAGGCAAATCTCGCGCCTGACGTTTTCTCCCTTATCTTCGGGGGCTATATCCAAATAGCCTGCAGTATCATGCGGAATATTTGTAGGCTCGCCGTTTTCATCCGTTTTAAACAGATAAAACTCGAACTCCGCCCCGAACCTTATTGTAACCGAATGCTGCCTAGCCGCCGAATCTGCCAGCTTTAATATATATCTTGCATCAAGTTCAAAGGGCGCTCCGCCAGGGCGTTTTATATCGCAGAAAAGACGGGCGACTCTTCCGTGAGAAGGCCTCCACGGCAGCAACTGCAGAGAAGTCGAATCAGGTACCAGAAATAAATCCGATTTTGCTTCATCGCCAAACCCCCGTATAGCCGATGCGTCTATGGATATACCGTGTTCAAATGCGCGCTGCAGTTCCGATGCCATGATAGATACGTTTTTTTGGTTTCCGAATAAATCG
Organism: uncultured Christensenellaceae bacterium; assembly: GCA_964607965.1. Taxonomy (GTDB): domain Bacteria; phylum Bacillota; class Clostridia; order Christensenellales; family SZUA-584; genus SZUA-584. The sequence continues at coordinate 6,364 of CAZSMH010000032.1, read as the reverse complement.
CAGAACGCAAGCCTTATAAACTTAATGTCTTCCTGCTCCACATACTCTATAACTTCGTCTTTTGTATACAGCATATTTATCACCCCTTTAAACATATTCAGTTTTGCACATATAACTGCTTATACGGATTTTTGGTATCAGGCGTCATAAGATAGAATTCTTCACTGAAAATCTGCTTTAGCGGCACGTCAAACAATCTCGAAAATTCCTCAAGGTATCCGGCTATCTCTTCCATATCCTTTTTATCTGCCTTGCGTATGCTTATGTGCTGCTGAATGTTTAAACCCTTTATGCTGCCGCGAAGAAAAATCTTTCCGCCGTGCATACCTGTGCCGCAAAAATCACCCGCAGCGGGCACTTTTCCGTCAAGCCCCAACACTATTATTGTTCCTCCGGCCTGATACTCGCCCAAAAAACAGCCGCAGCTTCCGCCGATAACCATTACAGGAAGCTTATCCGCATAAGCTTTCATATGGATACCTGCCCTGTATCCGGCGTTGCCTTTCACATATATTTCGCCGCCGCGCATCGCATATCCTATCGCGTCCCCGGCATTGCCGTGAATTATTATCTTCCCTTCGTTCATAGTATCCCCCACGGCATTCTGGGCATTACCGTTTACTATTACAGTGGCGCCGTTAAGATATGCGCCTAATGCGTTCCCTGGAATACCGTCGATAGATATAGCAGCGTCTCTAAGCCCGCTGGCGATGAACCTTTGTCCAAGGCAGCCGGTTATTTTTATCTCTCCGCCGTGCTCACGGATTTCTTTATTAAGAGCATAAAAATGCTTACCCGAAGCATCTATCATCATTATACCACACCTCCGAGAATTTGGTTTCGATAGTCGCGCGTAAATGCAATGAGCGAAGGCTTCTCGCATATAAGGCCGAAATCTATGGTGTCCAGCGGCGTTAAGTTAGCAATAAGCGAAGTATATATGCCCGCATTCTGCGTTTTGTTTATCAGCATAAAACCCTTTAGCAAGTTATCTTTATAAAACAGCTTTTTTATGCTTCCGTCGCATATATTTGAATAAGCCTCACCGACATAGCTTCCCGCCGTCAGTATATGCATGCCGAAAAAGCTTATGGCATTCATCGGTATAGCATTATCATGTTGCTTATTTCCGCCCGCCATATTTATACCTGCACATTCTCCCTGCCTGTATGCGTTAGGTAAAAGCGCAAGAACCTTGCTTTGCCCGCTCGTTATATCAATGCTCTCTGTACAATCGCCTGCCGCGTAAATATCTTCAATGCTTGTCTGCATATGCGTATCTGTAACCACTCCCCTGTTTACCGCACCCCCAATATCCCTTATCAGCAAAGCATTCGGCATCACGCCTACCGCCAGCACCAGCAAGTCAAACTCAACGCTGCTTAAGTCGGAAAGCCGGGCTGTGTTAAAATCAAAGCTGTCCGCCGTCCTGCCAAGCAAAAAGCTGATACCGTTTTTTTCAAGATGCTCCTGCACTGTTTTCGATGCCTGCTCATCGAGTATGCTGGACAGTATATTAGGACTCAAATCCACCACCGTAACGCTTTTAACTCTTTTTACAATACCCTCCGCGCATTTTAGGCCTATAAGCCCTGCTCCTATAATAAGCACGCGCGTGTTTTTTGTTATTGCGTTTTCAATGCCAAGTGCGTCATCCCATGTCAAAAACCCACGCCTGTTTTTTACCGTTTCGAGTCCTTTGAACGGGGGAACAAAACCGACAGACCCTGTGCAGACCAGCAGCTTGTCGTAACCTAAATATGAGCCGTTGTCAAGCAGCACTTTTTTACTGTCGCTGTATATTTTTTCTGCACGCCTGCCGAACAGCACTTCGCACTTGTTTTTTTGATAGAAATCGTCAGGGCGGTATTTAATACGCTGTTTATCCGTCTTGCCGGCAAGATAATAAGATATAAGCGGCCTTGAGTAAACGTGATAGGGCTCTGCCGAAATGATTGTAATATCGCCCTTCGTATCCATCTGGCGTATCCCCTCCACCGCGCCTGTTGCAGCAGCGCTGTTTCCTATAATTACATATCTCATTGTTACCTCTCCTCAAAAACAATAGCGCCGTTGGGACATCCGGAAACACACTCGGGCTCCCCGGCAAGATTTTTTGTGCACAGCTCGCATTTCTGCATAACGCCGTCTTGCGCCTGCGATATAGCGCCGTACGGGCATGAAAGTACGCAGGTGAAACACCCTATACATTTATCCGTGTCAATACATATCGTGCCGCCGACTTTAGTCAAAGCGCCTGTAATGCACGATTTGGCACATAAAGGCTCTTCGCAATGCCTGCAGGATACCGCAAACGAAATGCCGTTTTTTTCTTCTATGCGTATTCTTGGATTAATGCTGATATCCTTTAATGCAATAGCCATGTTTTTTTCTCCCGAATTAGCAAACGCGCAGTTATATTCGCACAGACGGCACCCGAGACACCAGTGTTCGTTAACGTATATCCTCTTCATGTTTCACTCCCCGGCATGGGATATACCCAATATATTAAGTTCTTTTTCATTAAGCCCTACTCCCCGCAGCATTAGCCGGTTCCCTTTAAGCGCTTCTATGGAGTTGATGCCCATGCCGCCCATTAGTTCTTTTATTTCGTGATTCCAAGCTGTCAGTAAATTAACCAGGCGTTTATATCCCATATCGGGATTGAGCCTCTTTACAAGTTCGGGGCGTTGAGTAGCTATGCCCCAGTTGCACTTCCCCGACTGGCAGTTTCGGCAAAGATGGCACCCCAACGCTAAAAGCGCGCTTGTTGCAATATAGACCGCATCTGCCCCCAGCGCCACAGCCTTTACAACATCTGCGCTGCTGCGTATGCTGCCTCCCGCGATAAGCGAAACCTGGTTGCGTATGCCTTCGTCCCGAAGCCGCGTATCAACGCTTGCAAGTGCCAGCTCAATAGGCACCCCAACGTTATCGCGTATCCTTGTCGGCGCGGCACCCGTTCCTCCGCGGAATCCGTCAATCGCTATGATATCTGCGCCGCTTCGAGCAATACCGCTCGCTATAGCTGCAATGTTATGCACGGCCGCAACCTTAACAATAACCGGCTTTCTGTATTCGGTCGCTTCTTTCAGTGAAAAAACAAGCTGGCGCAAATCTTCTATGGAATATATGTCATGGTGCGGCGCGGGCGATATTGCTTCTGTCCCCTCAGGAATCATTCTGGTTTTGGATATATCCCCTACTATTTTACTGCCCGGCAGATGGCCGCCTATACCCGGCTTTGCTCCCTGCCCCATCTTTATCTCTATCGCGGCTCCGGCTTCAAGATAATCCTTGTGCACACCAAAACGCCCGGATGCTACCTGTACAATGGTGTTAGCGCCGTACTGGTAAAAATTTTCATGCAGCCCCCCTTCGCCTGTATTGTAGTAAACACCAAGCTGTTGGGCGGCGCGTGCTAAACACTCGTGAGCTGTATAGCTTATAGAACCGTAAGACATCGCGGAAAACATAACAGGCATAGAAAGCTCAAGCTGCGGCGCAAGGTTGTTAATAAGATTCCCGTCTTTATCGCGCTCGATCATTTCCGGCTTTTTGCCTAAAAAAACTCTCGTTTCCATAGGTTCGCGCAGCGGGTCAATGGAAGGATTAGTTACCTGTGAAGCGTTAATCAGTATTTTATCCCAATATACAGGGTAATTCACCGGGCTTCCCATAGACGATAAAAGCACTCCGCCGCTGGCCGCCTGTTTATATACTTCCTTTATGGCATTTTCGTTCCAGTTGGCATTTTCGCGGAATGAATGACTGCTTTTAACTATTTTAAGCGCTCGTGTAGGACAAAGCGAAACACAGCGGTGGCAGTTTACACATTTTGATTCTTCGCTGAGCATGAAATTTTTGTTTTCCTGATAAGAATGGACCTCGTTGGCGCATTGTCTTTCGCAGACGCGGCAGCGGATACAACGTTCTTCATTCCTTATCACTTCAAAATCGGGATATAAAAAATCCACAGCCATTAAGCTACACCCCCGTTAAGACACACAATAACCGGCTCTCCCCCGGCGGGAGACCATATCTTTTCTACATTAGGCTCCATCTTGCGAACGGCGCATTCTTCGCTCGCTATATAAACCATATCGTCCTTTTCCCCTACCACCATGGAACGCAGCATTAAGCGGTCGTTAAGTGCCATCATTCCTCCTGTAAAACCCAGCAATATAGAAAACGGTCCTGTAACAAGCAGGCTGGCAAAAGCATTCCGTAAGTATAACAGCCTCTCTTTTTGCGGTTTGGGCATTTGTTCGATAGTGCTCCAAAAAGGCGCCGCGATTACCGCAGCCGCTTCTGCAAGCGTTAATTTTTGCTTCCTTATCAAATAATCTATGATGTATGTAATAACTTCAGTATCGGTAAGCAGTGTGCATTTGTAACCATACATCTCTATAAAGCGGCGGTTTGCGTCGTATGAGGATATTTCGCCGTTATGCACAACAGAATAATCCAGCATAGAAAAAGGATGCGCTCCTCCCCACCAGCCCGGGGTGTTTGTAGGATATCTCCCGTGCGCTGTCCAGCTATATCCTTCGTATTCGTCAAGGCGGTAAAATTCGCCGACATCTTCCGGAAAACCTACGGCTTTAAACACGCCCATATTTTTTCCGCTGGAAAAAACGTGAGCGCCGCCTACACATGTATTTATTGCAATTACCGTCCTTGCAACATACTCTTCTTCATTAAGCTGCATATCCACAAGCTTGTTATGATGAGGCGTTACAAAATACCTCCAAATAAGCGGCACATCAGTAATCTTAGGCGTTTTTCTGACAGGTATTTTCGACAGGTTTACCACTTCAAACATGGAATCTATATATTTTTCACAATCTTCCCTGGCAGTCATGTTGTCAAAAAAAATGTGCAGCGCATACAGATCCTTATATTGAGGATATATTCCGTATCCCGCGAACCCCCCGCCAAGACCGTTTGACCTATCGTGCATCGTAGTCATAGACTGCACTATTGTCTCTCCGCAAATGCTAACGCCATTTTTGGAAAACAGCCCCGCTATCGCACACCCGGACGGTATTCTTATTTGTCCTTCTTTTTGCATTATTATTTTCGTTTCCTATAAAAATTTTTAACAAAAAAGCGCCCATTACAAGGAGCAGCTTTCTGCCCTTGATAATGAACGCCTTTGTTCAAAAAATAATATACCCTATATACGGTCTGTTGTCAATATATTATGGTATTTTATTTTATATATCTTTCATATACAACAACATTATTAATTATCTACGCTGTTTTTGATTTCTTTTTGCAATATCTTATTAGATTTCTTGCACTTTTTTAAAAATATGTATTGACAATTATTTAACAGGCTGTATAATTAGCATGTAAACGGCAAAGGTGCCGCAGAGAAATCTGTAACACCTTTGCCGTTTTATTTTTTTGTGAAGAAAGGAGACACAAAATGAAAACGGTACCTGAATATTTCGGGTGTATGGTTTTTAACGACAGTATTATGAAAGCGAGGCTTCCCAAAGATACATACAAAGCAATGAGGAAGACTATAGACGAAGGAAAGCCGCTTGATATCGATGTAGCTAATATCGTTGCTAATGCGATGAAAGACTGGGCGGTGGAAAAAGGCGCTACCCATTTTACGCATTGGTTTCAACCGATGACCGGCATAACCGCCGAAAAACACGACAGTTTTATATCCCCCTGCGATAAAGACAGCGTCATTATGGTGTTCTCAGGCAAGGAACTTGTTAAGGGCGAACCGGATGCCTCAAGTTTCCCTTCCGGCGGACTGCGGACTACTTTTGAAGCAAGAGGGTATACGGCATGGGACCCGACTTCGTCTGCATTCATAAAAGACAGAACGTTATGCATCCCCACCGCTTTCTGTTCCTACGGAGGAGAAGCGCTTGATAAAAAGACGCCTCTCTTACGTTCCATGGAAGCTATAAACAGACAAGCGCTTCGTATTTTTAAATTGTTCGGCAACAATGATGTGACCTCCGTAAAAACAACAGTCGGACCGGAACAGGAGTACTTCCTTGTTGATAAAAACACTTACGATAAGCGCAAGGATCTTATTATTACAGGCAGAACGCTGTTTGGCGCAAAGCCGTCTAAGGGTCAGGAACTGGAAGATCATTATTTTGGCGCTATAAAACCTCGTATTACCGCCTATATGAATGACTTGAATGAAGAATTATGGAAGCTGGGGATACTGGCCAAAACACAGCATAACGAGGTTGCTCCCGCCCAGTACGAGCTTGCGCCTATATTTACCACTACAAATATAGCTACCGATAATAACCAGCTGACAATGGAGATAATGCAGAAGGTTGCAAAAAGGCATGGTCTTGTATGCCTTCTTCATGAAAAGCCG
>CAZSMH010000031.1:0-18779 GCA_964607965.1 uncultured Christensenellaceae bacterium | reverse complement strand
GCAAGCGGGGTATAGTCCTGTGCCTGGCAGTTGAAAAGCGTCAGCGAGCCAAGATTTGTAAGCCCGGAGAGCGGCTTTATATCGGCTACGGGATTTCCGCCCAGCGATAGGCTGGTGAGTTTAGTAAGCCCCGCAAGAGGCGATATGTCTGTGATCGCATGGAAAATCAGATCGAGACTTTCAAGATTCTTAAAATTCTCCAAGCCGGAGATGTCCTTGATCTGCGTGTTCGGGGCAGGGTCCTGCTGCCAATCGATGTTAAGGGCTAGTTCAGTTACAGCCTCAGCTTCTGTAACGGTGATAGCTCCATCCGGCCTGCCCATCGCATCTCGCACCATAGCTTCCAGTACCGGGTCGGCAAACGTTACAACTGCCTCGGCAGCCTCCGGCGCAGCCGTACTCTCCTGCGGTGCAGGCGTGCCGCACGCTGCAAAGCTAGACACCAGCAATACGGTAAGTATTATATACAATGCTTTTTTCATATCTTTTCTCCTTATTCTTATCTTCGTTTAATATAAACAGTATTGTTATTATTGTATCAGCGATTGTCGTTTAAAATTCCCGTGCCCGTAATCAAAGCGATATCTCCGTTGTAATATGAATTTATATCAATCGTACCGTTATTGACAACACTGCCTCCCTTATCGTTAAGCTGACCTCCGTCTCTTACACAAATGTAGCCTTCGTTTGTGAGTGTGCCGGCGTTTTCGAATATCGTTCCGCGCTCAATGTAAAATTCTCCTCCTTGCTCTACACTCAAATCCCCAAAGCTCTTGGCATCACTTTGCCCGGACGAAACTGTGCCTCCGTCCAAAACACTTAACACGTTGTTATTGATAAGGCCGGAAATTCCATACACAAAGCTGCCCGCAACTTCCATGAACCCATCGTTTGTCAGTGTGCAATTGACCATTTCGAATGATCCGCTGACAATAAGCGACATACCCTCAGCTATGTGTATTTCAATATCATCCGCTCTCTCCAGAGTGTAGTCATCGGAAATTTCAATATCGGCGGCAATTTCTATTTTTGTCGCAGCCGTATCCGAAGCTGCGGATTTCAGTTCTTCATAGCTGGTAACAAGAACCTTATTTTCGGGACGAGACGATTCATCCGCAACAGCGGTTTCTTTTATATCCGCAGACTCAAAAGGCGTTTGTTCTGTTTTTGGCAGTTCCATGCCTATAAAACTCAAAACGATTTTTTCTTCTGGGCTTCCCGAGTATGTAAATGTGCCGGTTGTTGGGAACTCTGAATCTTTGGGCAGTAAAAATGCAAACAATGCCTTGCCCTTATAACTGCCTTTATCATTAAGAGAAAACGAGACATCCGAATAATTGTATAAGCCGCCGTTTCCGTTATCAAGAGTTAAGCCTATCAGGCTCTTAGCAGACGAATTCGAGTTCCCTGAATCCATTGAAAAGCTAATCGGCGCTTTGTCGCTTTGCATCAGTACCACAACGCCGTAGCCTAAGCTGCCGTCCGTGTCGTAATCGGATAAACGTACAATCTCGCTTAGCATGTAGCCCTCGCCGCCCGCATTAAACGCCCCCTGCGATACAGCATCACTTGTTTCTTGAACTGCGTTTTCTCCGCAGCCGCTTAACATCACCGCCGCTAAAAAGCAGGCCAATAGAACCGTACAGATCTTTTTCATTTTTGCTCCTTTAATAAATGTTGTCAACTTCCAGTAAATCCGCTTTGGCTGTCCGTATAAAAATCTCCCCCCGCAGATGAAGATTCAAGTTTGTAGCTTCCGCCAGCTTCAAATGTATAAGGTTGTGTTGCAGAATAACTGCCCGAAGGTCCGAAAGCTTCCTCGTCGCCGAGCCATTCACTGCCGTATGCGAGCTTTAATACGTAAGTGCCCGCAGAAAAATATAATACAGTACTTTGCTCAGGGTTGATGAAAACGCTCATTATCTCCTCGTTCTTTCCGACGGTATCCGCACGAAACAGCTTTGCGCATGCTGCCTGCCGCTGTGCCGACAGTATAAGCTTTACGCTGCCGTCACCATAAGTGTTGTCCGGAAGCGACAGCCCCCCCTTTAGTTTTACTGACGAACTCTTATGCTTTCTTCTTGTCAGCATAAGCAAATTCGGCATCAGCAACGTGTCCCTAAGGATAATCATAAAATTACAGGTTTAAATTAACATAAAAAAAATATAAAATGGTATGCAGGCTGCATTCATTTTCATATTTATTGAAATGATTACTGCTATCATTGAAACTTTTTAGTACTGGTGTTTCTATACAGGTCTGGTTACACTATTGCTCAGTGCATACACAATACTCGCGTCTGCATTGCGATTATATAAGCATGCTTGTGCGCTCAATATACAGTTCTCAGTATAAAGGTTGAGCAGCTAGGCAAGTATGATAAACTGCGTATATTGACGGTTTATTGGGGCGGCCATTCGTTTTCAGGAACATACGCGTATACCTGCTCAAGCGTATAAAAGCCATCCTTAATAACCGTATTTACAATATTATCTTTTGTGACGGGTATAGGTTCATATATTATATAGTCTATATCATATGAACCATCCGAAATTGTATCGGAGGCACCGCTGTACTCGCCGTTTGCCATTTTTACCGCAATTTCTGCGGCTCCTTCCGCAAGCATACTGATGGGTTTATAAACGGTCATACTCTGCGTACCCTGTACAATTCTCTGGCAAGCGGCAAGCTCTGCGTCTTGCCCGGTGACAAATACCTTTCCCGCAAGCCTGTTTTCGCTAAGCGCATTTACGGCGCCTTCGGAAAGGCGGTCGTCCGCCGCGATGATCGCATCGATGTGCGTGCCGCTCTTGACGATTTCGCTGACATAATTATATGCCACTTCGTCTCTCCAGTGATCCACCCATATCTCTCCAACAATGCTGATTTCGCCGCTGTCCACTTTTGGCTGTATCACGCTCATGTACCCATCGTTGAGCATAAACGAGTTATTGTCATTCAAAAACCCATTAAGCAACAGATAATTGCCTTTTGGCACTGCCCTTACCGCAGATTCGCCCATTAATTCTCCAACCTTAAAATTGTCAAAGGATAAATACAGATCTGCATCAGAATTTGTGACCAGACGGTCGTATGAAATCACTTCTACATTGTTGTTATGGGCATACTGAATAAGATCCTTCAAGCTGTTTTTATCATACGGTACAATCGTAAGTACGTCCACGCCCTGGTCAATCATTTCCTTTCCAAGTTCGATCTGGCGTTCGCTGTCTTCATAAGCATTTTTTACGATTACCTCTGCACCCAAATCTTCTGCTTTGGCAACAAAAATGTCCCTATCTCTCTGCCACCTTTCAACAGTCATCGATTCCGAGATAAAACCAAGTATAATCTTATCATCCTGATTCTTATATTTCGGTTTTATACCGCAAGCTGATAAACACAGAAGAAGCAACGCCATTAGGATAAATCCCGTCTTTTTCATACCTTCCTCCTTTAAATCTGCTTTTGATACGTTGTCGGCGATACGCCTTCATATTTCTTGAACAGTCTGCTAAAATAATTCGGATCGCTGTATCCCGACATATAGCAAACCTCTTTTATAGAGTATTCGCCATGTTCTATAAGCTTCTTTGCATTCTGCATTCGCACAAGTGTTAATTGTTCAATAAAATTCGTGCCCATTTCCTGTTTGTAAAGCCTGCTGAAATACTGCGGGCTGACGAAAAGTTCCTTTGATATGTCATCCAGCGTAAGCTCCTGATTAAAACGCTCGTCAATGATTTTATTGGCCTTGTCTACAATGATGCCGATTGTCTTGCCTTTTGACTTCCTGATTTTGCTTGCTATATACCGGATCCATTCCATACACATCTGTTCAAATTCCTGCTTAGTACCACAGCAAAACATCCGATTAAAAAAATCTGTATTTTCGATATATTTATCATAGTTGATTCCGTTTTCCAGCCCAATACGCCTCGCAACAATCATGATTTCAATAAGACGGCTCCGAAGGCTTTGTTTTTCAAAATAATTTGTATACTTATTGAAAATGTCGCTCAATGTGTTTATGCAAAGCTGGACGTCTCCTTTTTCAACTGCGGCAATCAACTTGCTTTCTTCCGTAAAAAATTCGTAAGCAGCTTCATCAATAAAGGGAGCGATATCATCGATATGCATTATCTTCCCTTCTTCTGCATAGTTCAACGCACGCAAAGCCTCATGATATGATACGATTATGTTACTGTCGTCATGTGCCTTGCCGATTCCAATTTTAAAACTGACATCAAAGGTATTTTCCATTCTGTTTACAATGTCTTCAAGATAGGCAATCGTCTGAACTCTTTGCTGGTACTGATCTTTTTCGCTTTGTGCAATATATATTACCACCCTGTCAAGCATAATCGGTCCTACGATACACTGGTATTTATATTTAAGATTGTCCTTAAAAAACGAATAGAATTTTTGATTGCAAATATTGTCACAAAACTGTTCCTGCCCGCGGCGGTTTTTGTTTCCCTGAAACGTCAATACGCATATATAGCCCATATTCCCCTCAAAATTGAACAGCGTTTTGTACTCGCTGTAATTAATCGGCTGCGAAAGAAGCAATGAATAAATAAAGCTGCGTTCAGATATCGAGATCATCTTCTCGAGCTTCTCTCTGGCTTCAAGTTCCTGTCCGAACTTGTATTTTTCTTCGTCGAGCTGATTGATAATCCTTTGCAACGTTTCAACAAGTCTCGTTTTATTGACTGGCTTTGTGAGATAATCAATTACACCAAGCTCAACCGCCTGCTTTGCATAATCAAAGTACTCATACACCGAAACAATGATAAACTTAATATTATTATGGATCTTTTTTATTTCCTTAACTGCCTCAAGGCCGTTGATTCCGGGCATCTTGATATCTGTTAAAATTATATCCGGCCGCTGTATCCTCGCTTTCTCAATTGCCTCTTTTCCGGACTTGGCAGTTTGCGTAACCTGTATGTTCTTAAATTCATTTTTAACAATATGTTTAACCGATTCGATTGCAATCGGCTCGTCATCGAATACCATGAGGCTATACATACGTTTTACCTCCTTTGTAATCGCTCTTATATCTCAAGAGGTATTTTCAGCACGACCTTGGTCCCTTTACCGATCGCGCTATCGATTGAGATTACATCCTCCACTTTAAAAAACAACCTCAGTCTCTGAACTACATTGAATATTCCAATACCTGTTGTGTGTCCGGATTGTTCGTTCTCGAACAAATCACAATTTATTATCCGCTGGCGGGTTTCTTCGTCCATCCCGTTTCCATTATCTTCAACACAAATCAATGCATGCCCATCACCGCGTTCTAATGAGACTCTAACTACACCGCCGGATTCCATATTCGCAAACCCATGGATTGTTGCATTTTCCACAAGCGGTTGGATAATCAAGGGTGGGACAAGCGTTTCAAGCAAACTGCAATCTATATCATAGTCAAATTTGATATCTTCGCCGAAACGAACATGGAACAAATTCCCGTATGCCCTGACTGCATCGATTTCATCCCTGATTTTAACCTTTCTGTTTAGACTTTTTACATTATATCTGAATATTTTCGCTATATCGTCAAGAAATGCCGATGTTCTGTCCGCTCCCTCCAACATTGCCATTTGAACGCCCGCATTTAGTGTGTTAAACAAAAAGTGCGGATTTATCTGCATCTGCAGCGCTTTCATTTCCGCGTCTGCCAACATCGACTGTATCTTTAAGTTTTCAATCTGCTGTTCAAAAAGCTTTGATTCCGTATCCGCCTTGTCATGCAGCTCCGCGATATACTGTTTAATGCTGTGTTTCATATCATTGAACGCATGCGCCATAACGCTCAGTTCATCCTGTGAGTATACTTTGATATCGTCGATATCAAAGTTTCCTTTTGAGATATCGCCTGCCAGTTTTGCAATCTTGACAATCGGCCTTGTCATATTATAGGTCATACGGGAGAGCACAAGTATATTCATGCCAATTACCGCTACAATCAGTGCAATATTCGCAATCTGCAGATTGTTGATATAATCCGACATATGCAGGTACTGAGTTGTATTCACCTTCAGTTTACTCAGATTTAGCCGGTCTGCATAAGTATTGATGTACTGTTTGATTTCGCTGGCTTTCGCGTATCTTAAGATGTACTCATCCGCATTATCCAGTCCCTTGGCCATAACAGCGGCATCCGTTTCACTCAGGTACGATTCAACCATGGACGCAATATCCCTGTTTATAAGATCGTTCTGGCTGTATATTCCATTGGAACTGTTGAACATGCTCTGAGTTTTATCGAGAAACTGGTCTTTATATTTATAGTAATTAAGCATACTGTCCGAATCGTCTAAAGACAGGTATTTTGTAAGATTGGAATCTACATCTTCCATACAGTCCAGAAACTCTTTCATTTCAACATAAACGGAGAACATATCGTCCATTTTTACAATCAGACCTCGCGATGTGATCAGAATAAACACGCTGGTAACACTAATCAGCATAATGGTAACCACGAAAATTGCTGTCATACGTGATTTTATGCTTTTAAACAGGGGATTTCTTGGTTTTTGCCTTTTCTTTTTCATCTGCTTCACTCGTAGTTATCGATATTTACTACCGTATAAACATCTACATTAATATCTACATAATTGGACTTAAAAGTACTCCCCATGCTATCGGCCAGAACCTTTACGCTGTTGAACCCCGCTTCGTAGCCATTCCTGTCCAGAACACCGAAAACAACTCCAATATCGATGTAATGTTTTATCTCTTCTGTAATACCTGTTCCTACAATTGTGACAGAACCCACTAAACTTCGTTCCACGAGCACACGAGCAGCGGCAGCGGTATCTTTTGCGTTTGTGCAAAATATTATATCGATATCAGGGTATTGTGCCAGTATATCCTTTGTAAGATCGGCCGCGCCGAGAAGACTATTACTTCTGTAGTTTGTGCTGACTAGATGGATTCTCCTGTCATTTTGTATGACATTGTTCAAACCTGTCAACATAACATCATTTTGAGTCGTAGCGACCGTATCCGCTTCCTCGCTGTTTTCACTGGATAAGATAACCGCCAGCTTTACATCATCATTGTTATCTCCGGCAGCCTCCTCAATCAGCTTCCCCGCCTGTACGCCATATTGATAAAAGTTGGTGCCGACATAAGCGAGCCGATCGCTTTTTACGCTTTCAACTACGCCCATCACAATGTTGACACCCTCTTGAGCTGCATTATTAATAGCTTCACTGATGCTCTGCGAGTTTTCTGCAGCTACAATGATACCGTCTAATTTTGACTCCCGTGCTATATTTATATATTCCGCCGCTTCTCCGCTGTTGCTCCATTCCGAAATTGAATGGAATTCAATTCCTGCGTTAAAATCTTTCTGCGCTTCAAGTGCGCCTTCCTTAAACTGCTGCCAGTAGATATCATCTTCGGCATACAGTATCAACGAAAAATGGTGCTTCGGGTTGCTGAAAATATAGTCATCCCCTTCGTCGTAGACGCTGTTAATCATGTTAAAAAAATACAAAGAGCACGAAGCTGAGATGCATATTAAAAAAATAATTATACCTAAAAAAATCTTATAAACCCATTTCATCCGCAATCGCCCCAATATATTTTGTATTGAATGTGCTCCTTATACGGCCATATATCACAGAATCATACAAACTGTTCTGAAAAAACTGAGGATTGAACAAAATGTCTTCCCCCCTTTGTATCCAATAATCCTTAAGCTCTACAAAGGGCATTTTTCTTCCTAGTCCAATTCCTATATCACAATTCTGTATTCTTTCGAACAGTTCTTCTGTAAAATCTTTACTTTCAAGCCCGAACATTACACCAGTTTCCGAGTAATCCTTTTTAAAACTAAGGCTATTGAGCCTGATTCCGAAAAACTGGCCCTTATCCGCTTTTATCGGTAAGACAACAAACATCAGACCCTTTTGATTAAGCCAAGCTTCATTCAATAAAGGCTGCTTTCCCTCCTTGCATCTATTGGTATCAATCATCAACGTAATATCCGTTTGTGCGTCTAAAATGATTTTTTTCAGCAGATAATATCTAAAAGCAATCGAGTTGGGTACTTTGGCATAATCAATAGCCGCACCCCCGCTCTGCGTTTTAATTATTTTTACTTTAATAGTTTTCTTTTTCATAATTATATCACATATTAGTTTAAAAAAACACTTAAAAACCATAATCGTTATATTTATACAGCTAACCGTTCTTTAATTTCTTTATATAGCATAACAGCGGGGATGCATTTGCAGCCCCGCTCATCCAAGATTTTTTTATATTTTAGGCGCTAACTTTTACTTTCGATTTTGACCACATGTCAAATGCGACCGCAAACAGCACAACTAGTCCTTTCGATAACTGCTGCACGAAGTAGTCCCAACCTATTATAGACATGCCGTTATTCATAACGCCCATGATAAAGCCTCCGACAACCGCACCCCATATAGTCCCGATACCGCCGTATGCCGACGCGCCGCCAATAAAGCATGCGCCTATAGCATCAAGCTCAAAATTTTGACCTGCAATCGGGGAGGCAGACATCGATCTCCCTGCTGTGACGATTCCGGCGATTCCGGCTAATAAACCCATGTTAGAATAAACGAGAAACATCATTCTTCTGGTATCAATTCCCGAAAGCTCCGCAGCCTTTACATTTCCGCCCATCGCGTAAAGGTGGCGTCCGGGTATCGTCTTTGTGGTGATAAAGGTATATACCGCAAATAATATGGCGACTATTACCAGCAAATACGGTATGCCTTCGTCCATCGCGAGCCAGTATGCAAAAATGTTAATGATAAAAAAGAACGCTATGGCTTTCCCAATTACAGATTTAAAGGAGGCAACTTCATATCCTCTTTTTTGTTTGCTTTTTCTGTTTAGTATTACAAATAAAATGTATAAAACAGATAGCACGAGCCCGACAATAAGTGTCGTTGCATTCAAAAATTCCGGTTTATTTTTTAGGTTTAAAAACTCGCCGACATGTAAAAAATCCGGTATGGTTTTTGGAGCAATATCAGGAACCGACCCATTACCAACAACTTCATAAAGACCACGAAGCGATAATGTTTTGCCGTTCAGTATAATGTTATTGATTCCCCGGAAGGCCAGCATGCCGCTGAGCGTGGTAATGAATGGAGGCACTTTAACAAATGCGATCCAGAATCCCTGCCACATGCCTGCAGCCAAACCCGATAATACACTGATGATTATCGCCAGCCAGTCAGGTAACCCAAGCGTAGTCGCCATCAGCCCCGACATAGCGCCGACAAGCGCGACGAGTGAACCGACCGAAAGGTCGATGTTTCCGCCTGTCAATATACAAAGCATCATCCCGATAGCGAGTATAATAACATAGGCGTTCTGCCGCATCAGCATCGAAACGTTTCTTGGCCAAATCAGGCTACCGTTCGTTGCAAACCCGAAAAAAACCATTATTACTATCAGTGCAACAATCATCCCGTATTGCCGCATGTTGCGGGCCATAAACTCTTTAGCTTTGTTCATTATAATTCCCCCTGTCGCTCTTATCAAAACTTTGTATCGTTGACATGATACCCTCCTGCGTTGCTTCCTCAGTTTGCAACTCGCCTATAATCCGGCCTTCGTGCATAATGTATAAGCGATCCGTGATTCCCAGTATTTCAGGCAGTTCGGATGATATCATAATCACGCATTTTCCGGCTTCCGCCAACTGTAGGATTATCTTGTATATCTCATACTTTGCACCCACATCGATGCCTCTTGTCGGTTCGTCGAGTATCAGCACTTCGGGATCGGCAAATATCCATTTGCTTAGCACAACCTTCTGCTGGTTTCCTCCCGAAAGGTTACCCGCTTTCTGAAACACGCCCGATGACTTGATGTCAAGCCGCTTTATGTAATCCTTTCCAACTACTATTTCTTCATCTTCATCAACAATAATACCCCTTGTAATTGCCTTTGTATTTGCCAGGGTAATGTTCTTTTTAATGTCTTGTATCAGTACCAACCCCGCTGTTTTGCGGTCCTCAGTTACGTATACAATCCCATTGTCAATTGCTTCGCTCACTTTGTGTAAGACGATTTCTTTACAATCCTTGATTAATGTCCCGCTGATTTTTCTGCCGTACGCCCTGCCGAAAACGCTCATCGCAAGCTCCGTTCTGCCTGCGCCCATCAACCCCGCAAGACCGACGATCTCGCCTTTGCGCACGTTTAGATTGACATGGTCTATGATGACCCTGTTCTCGTCCAAGGGATCGTGCACCACCCAGTCTCTGATCTCAAAACCAACTTCTCCGACCTTTGTGTTATGACGGGGAAAACGGTCCATCAGCTCACGGCCCACCATATCCTTGATTATCCTGCTTTCGCTGACGGGCTTACTGTTGTCCATCGTCTCGATGGTCCTGCCGTCCCGCAACACGGTTATGTTGTCTGCAACCTTAATCACTTCATGGATTTTATGAGAGATCATTATGCATGTAATCCCGTGTTCTTTGTTCAACGTTTTTAAAAGTTCAAGAAGGTGATTGGAATCTTCATCGTTAAGCGATGCGGTAGGTTCATCCAGTATCAGCAATTCGCAGTTTTTAGAGAGTGCCTTGGCAATCTCAACAAGCTGCTGCTTGCCTACGCCGATATCCTTAATCCGTGCGCTGTGCTTCTCTTTAAGACCTACTTTTTTCATCAGTTCGACGGCCTTTTTTTTGGTTTCGTCCCAGTTAATTACACCCTTCTGTGCTCTCTCATTGCCTAAGAAAATATTTTCAGCGATTGTCATATAAGGGCTTAGGGCTAGTTCCTGATGAATAATTGCTATGCCCGCCGCTTCGCTTTCGCGTATGTTCTTAAACCTGCATTTCGTCCCTTTAAAGATGATGTTCCCAATATATGTGCCGTAGGGGTGTATTCCGCTTAATACATTCATCAGCGTAGACTTTCCTGCACCGTTTTCTCCAACCAGCGCATGAATCTCGCCTTTTTTTACTTTAAAAGTTACGTCTTTAAGAGCGATAACTCCAGGGAACTCTTTCGTAATATTGTCCATTTCCAGGATATATTCCGACATTCGATCACTCCTTATCCGTTAATAATAAATTAAATTACCCCCGCCCCGCACCAAAATATCCGTTTATACTAAAGACAACCTGATACAGGGTCTTGTGCTAAAATGGCGGCAGTATTGCTGCCGCCATTTTACACTTAAGAGTTCTCTAACTTAGTTCCTTTAATCTTCCTATTCTTCTACCGGTATATCTTCCAGTTTATAGTACCCGGAATCAATAACTATTGCCTTCCAGTTGTCTTTTTTAACAAGCTGGAGTTCGCAGCCTAATGTAGGAACCATTATCACGCCATTGTCATATTCTGTGTTTGTTTCCACCGTGCCTCCGGAAAGTAATGCATCAACCATGTTTACAATTTCGGCAGCCAGTATGCGCGTATCTTTAAATATTGACATATACTGTTCGCCGCGTTCGACGTGTCCAAGGTTAATCTTATCGCAGTCCTGACCGGTAACGATTGGGTAAGGCTTATCCGCTGTGCCATAGCCGGCCGACATGAGCGCGGCAATTACGCCATGCGCAGTACTGTCGTTTGAACAAAGTACGGCATCTACATCCTTATCAGCATAATACGCCGTTAGCAGGTTATCCATTCTCGCCTGCGCCGTATCGGAGTTCCATGCCTGAATCGCGATTTGCTCCATATCCGTCTGACCAGATGTGACTACCAAAGTGCCATTATCAATATAGGACTGTATGGTGTCCATATGGGCCTGATGTATGATGTGAGCATTATTGTCATCCGGAGATCCGCCGAAGAGTTCAACATTGAACGGGCCTTTTTCGCCTTTATCTGCTCCAAGACCGGCGAGAAAACCTTCCGCTTGCATAACGCCTATGCCGTAGTTATCAAATGTGGCATAATAGCTGCAATAGTCGGTATCCGTCAGCAGTCTGTCATAAGCAATAACAGGAATATCTGCTTGCTTGGCCTGCGCCAGAACGCCTCCCAGCGCACCGCCGTCGATCGAAGCAATAACGAGCACGTCGCAGCCCATGGTAATCTGGTTCTCAATCTGGCTGTTCTGCACTTCCTGCTTATTGTCGGCATACTGAAGGTCAACCTCATATCCCTTCTCTTCCAAGGCGGCCTTTACATATTCACCATCTTCATTCCACCTCTGTAATGACTTGGTAGGCATCGTTACGCCTACAAGCTTCCCTTCAGCGATATCGTCCCCGGTTGAGGTATCAGCCGTTTGTACAGGCTGCTGACTTGGTTCTTCAGCTGTTTCGCCTCCTGCGCAACCTGCGAAAGCTACCGCCAGCATCGCACATACTAAAAAAAGCGCCCAAAACTTTTTGACCATTTAGGGGTTCCTCCTATCTAAATTTGATAATATATATTCTATTCAGTTTGGTTTATGCTATAAATAGAGAAAATTATTGTATATAGGTTATTTTTAATCATGTGTGCACGAAAAAAAAATTAGCTGGATTATTTTGATGTGTAAAAATATCCAGATTTTTAAACAATTGATACGAAAAGTTCAGTAAGCTTAATCAGAAATATACCTTAATATCTTTGCCGCTATATACGACTGATTTTTCTGCGTTATTAAAATAAATCTGCAATTTGCGGGATTGATTACTATACTTTTCTTGTGCCTTAATGGCAAGCTTCTTTTTGGCATTAACCCATTCAAAATGTATACATTCATAATTCCCTGCCTTGTAATCGTAACTTGTGCCATCATCGTTATAATAAATGCATGAGCCGTCTGAACCTTCATAAATCCATACTTCTAACTCACCTGTATTTTCCAGTGCGTGCTGCACATCTTTCTGCATTAAAAGAATGCTTCCCGATTTTATGAAAACGGGTATCTTGTCAATTCCTGCATTGGCGGATAAAGTTTGACCGCCCTTGTAGTGTTCGCCTGTCCAGAAATCGTACCAATCCGCTCCTTCGGGCAGATAGCATGTTCTTCTTTTTTCTTCATTTATCTCACCTTTTAGGTCATAATACATTGGGCGGGTGACCGGACAAATAAGCAAAGAGTCTCCAAACATAAATTGGTCGTCTATCTTTTTAGCCCTTTTATCCTCCGGAAAATCGAACAGCAGGCTTCGCATCATAGTATAGTCATCTATTGCCACGCACATCGCCATTGAGTATATATATGGCATCAGGCGATAGCGCAGCTTGATGAACTTTTCAATCGCATCATAGAACATACCGCCGGGCTTGCCGAAATTCCATATTTCCCGCGGTGTATCGGTTCCGTGCGAACGAAAAAGCGGCAAGAACGCGCCAAACTGTAACCAACGGGTGTACAACTCACGGTATGCGAGGCTTTCCACTCCTTCGTCATAATCACCGTTCCAGAACCAAACGGGTTTTGCTTCGTTGTCTCCGCACCATTTTCGCCAGCATTTCGTACCCCCTGCAAAGAATGCACCAATATCCACCGTCCAAAACGGGATGCCGCTCATACACATATTAAGACCTTTTATAATTTCTTTTTTTAGCACTGCCCATTTTGCAGAAGCGTCACCAGCCCACAGCGCAGCTCCGTATTTCTGTATACCGGCATAACCCGAGCGCGTCAGATTGAATACTCTCTTATTCTCATCTTTTTTTCTTTGATTTTCATATATACCCTTCGAGTGCATAAGAGCATAGATGTTGGCAACAGCAGGATCGAGATATTTTTTGTGTTCTCCCCCGACCAGCTCATAACGCTTTTCCTCTGGCAGCAGCGATTCTCCGCACCAGTCCGGCGCCGTAAACGGTTCTGAAGAATCACACCACCAGGAATCAAATCCGCCCTGATACAATTCCTTGTCAGCCTGTTTCCAGTACATCGCTCTTGCCTTTTCGCTAAATGCGTTATAGGTAGAATAATCGCCAAGCAAATACCCTGCTTTTGCAAACTCTGAATGATCGGCACAACCTGCCGCCATGTTAGGCCATATTGAGACCATGCTGTGTACGTTCATTTCATGCAATTTGCGGTTCATTCCGATAAGGTCGGGGTATCTGTTTTTGTCCACTGTTTTCTGCCCCCATTGCTCACCGGGCCAGGTCTTCCAATCCTGAACGATACAGTCTAGCGGAACGCCAATCTCGCGGTATCTACTTGCCGTGTCAACCATTTCAAATTGTGTATCATATCTTTCACGGGATTGTATATACCCAAATGCCCACTTGGGCAGAAGTTGTGCTTTTCCAGTCAGATATCTGAATCCTGATATAATGTCATCCATGTTCCCGGTGATAACATAGAAATCAAGCTGGTCAATAGTATCAAATAATATGTCGGTGTACTCTGCCGTATCGTCAAAAATCATCAGCGATGGACAATCAAATAAAACACCATAGCCGCAATCGGTTATCATAAGCGGCATCGGGGTACGCATATTATGCTGGTAAAGATAATATTTCGTACCCCGTCGGTTATATATGCCTTCTTCGTCCTGACCCAAACCGAATATGCCTGCATGAGGAGGAAACGCAAGTGATACTCTTCCTGTATACGCTTTGCGAGCAATATACGGACGCAGATTGCTTATCTGAGTGCGCTGACCGTCCACGGTTTTTACTACTTCAATACATGGTTCTTCGCCTTTTGTAGAATACATAACAACGTCAGTTTCCAACATACTGTATTTCACAAGGCGCAGCAACTCTTCACCCTGCAGTTTGAAAACGGGTATATTGGCTTCCATATTTACGCAAAGACTTTGCGGCTCGGTATCATCGTAACGCTTACCGAGAACATCCTTCTCTATCAGCCATGACTCATTTTTAACGTCCGCTCCTTTTGTTATAACAAAGCGAAGTATATTTTGCTTAACATGGAATGAATAAATGTTAAATTCGTCTGCACAGTATTTCATCGCACCCTCCTTTTTGTATTCCCCGTATGCTAAAACTGTTTATCTTGTTTCCTGTTTTGGTTTTATAACGCGCTCTTCTATGGCCCCATTTGCAATAGTCACATTGACAAGTCCCGCAAACGAAAAGGCTAAGAACAATAACAAGGGGAATAAATACAGGTAATAGATTGTGCTCAATATAAAAATGGGCGCTGTCAGAATGATAAACACGTTCCTTCTCATCTCGGTTATCACCATAATCGCCGCATTTTTCATGATTTTACCAACAGGCAAATCAATCAGCGCTATCATAGAAAAGCAGTAGGTTGAATAGCAGTATAATATACTGCATATTGTGACCCACAATATAATCTGCAGAGTGCTCGAATAAACGTCATTGATAGCCAGATACCCCATCACCGAAATAGCAATGGCAATCAGCCATGGGATAAATGATGCCCAACTTTTAATAAAGCTGCTTTTAAACTCATCAATAAAATCCGAGAAAAGAAAAGTGTTGCCCTCCCTCACAAGTTTAAGGAGAACTCTGTTCATCGCCGCTATTGAAGGGGGTATCGTTACAACTGGCAGACAGAACAGAATAAACAACAGATTAAGCCGTATCAGTTTCCAAAAATGCGTGTAACTTATAAATAAGAATTTTTTTATCCCGTTTTCCGGCGGGGGCTCCGTAACGCCTTTACCGCCCTTGCCCTTATACTGATAAAACAAGGTTTTAAATAATTCCATTGGTTACCTCTTGATACCTGCCGAGTCACATTCTTTAAAAGCTTAGCCCTTTACGGCACCGACCGTCATGCCGGATACGATGTACTTCTGTCCTAAAAGATATACTATTATTACCGGCAGGCTTGTCAAGACTATATCGGCGCAGACCAGGTTCCAATCCTTAAAATACATTCCGAAGAAATTGTAGACCGCCAGCGTCATAGGCCAGTTGTTTGTGTTTCCGAGGTAGTACAGCGGCAATACATACTCATTCCACGTGTTTAAAAAAGAGAGCACCATTACCGTAACGAGTACTGGCTTTAATAGCGGGAATATTATCGAAAATAACAACCTTAGCGGAGAGCATCCGTCTATAATTGCCGCTTCATCGATATCTCTTGGTATCTTACCGACGAAGCTATATATTAAAAAAACATTAAACGGAGTCTGTATCGACGCGTAAAGCATGATTATGCCAATCTTCGTATTGTTTATCTGCAGCAGCTGCATTACCTTCATCAGCGAAATAAAATTTATCGGCATAGTTATTCCAAGAACAATAATAAAATATATGATTTTGTTGGCTTTGCTCCTATTTCTCGATAATACATATGCCGCCATAGAGGATGTCAACGTGCAAAGCAGTACGCTGAAAACCGAATAGATAAGGCTGTTTAAAAAGGCCGTGTCAAGTTTCCCCTTCTGTATTACGGTAAGATAATTTTCAAATTGAACACTATCGGGAAGGCTTAGGTTCATGTAAGACGCAGCCTGGCTCGTCTTCAGTGAATTTATTAAAATCAAAATCAGCGGCGTAATAAGTATTATGGAAAGTATCCATGCAAAAACATTTACTCCCACTGTCTTTAACAATCTTTTTGCCATTACTCCTGCACCTCGTTCCTGTTCATGGCTCTTATAAGGAAATACCCTACGATGACCATGAATATAAACATTATCGAAGACAGCGTCGTTCCCATTGCATATCTGCCAAATCCAAACTCCTTATATATTCCCGTATACAACACTTCCGTGGCATAACCCGGCCCGCCGTTTGTAAGCGCATACACCGTATCGAAAACTCGCAGCCCGTATATTACATTCAATACTGTCGTTACTGTGATTGTCGGCATAAGCAGAGGAAGCGTGATCTTTCTGAATTTCTGCCATCCTCCCGCTCCGTCTATTTCTGCTGCTTCGTAATACGATGGAGATATCGACATCAGACCGGCAATAAAAATAGTCATAATATAGCCCATGCCCTTCCAGATATCTACAGCCATCACAGACCAGAACGCTATTTTGGGGTCTGTGAGCCATTGCGGACCTTCGATGCCGATATTTGCTAGAAACGTATTCAACAGGCCATCCGCCGGATTCAGTATCGATCTGAATATCATGCCTACGATAAGCGCAGATAACACTGCCGGGATGTAAATTGCAGCTCTGTGAAAATTAAGAAGCTTTATTCTTTTTGTTAAAAGCAGTGCAAGCGCCAGCCCGAGACCATTTTTTGCGACCGTTGTAACAAACGTAAAAAGCAGCGTATTCCCCAAATAGCCAAGATATTTTTCACTACCGGAAAAGGCTCTTATATAGTTGTCAAACATGTGGTTGAAGCCTAAGAAGTTCACTTCATCTGAATACGCGGACCAGTCTGTAAACGAATAACCAATGCCGATTATGCTTGGCAGGAGATATAAGACCCCGTATAGAAGCAGCGCCCCGATCAAAAAATATGAAGGATAAATCTGTTTTGCTGTCATTTCTTCCACCGTTTTGTTTTCGTAAAATCAGCTGTTTTATCAACGAATACGCTATTTTTTTATTTACTGCTTGATTAAAATATATATTAACGTCTATACATATGGAATGTATTTTACGTCTGTAAATCATGTATATTTTTCACTTTTTACTTGTTAGTGTTCTTATAAACAGGGTTAAGAGTCAATTTTTTTGAGTAAAAACTGCATTCATCCCCTTTTTTAAGAATATCCTTATACCTTCCGGGCAAGGTATGTAATCCGCATTATCGCTGGCAAGATACCCCGCGTCTATTATTACCTCACCGTCAGCCGCCGCAAGTATCTCAAAAGTTTTGACCGCCGAGTCTTCCCATGTAAGCGAAACCGTATGCCCGTAATGTATCTTTAAACCGTGAATACTTCCGTTCTCCATAGCCTTCGGAAGCGCCGGCAAAAGTTTCACAACGCCGCCATACTCCTGTAAAACAAGCTCGCATATCACAGCCGTAAACCCCAGATTCGCATCTATCTGGAAAAGATCGGGCGGATGGGCGCCAAGCATGTTTTCATGTATATTCTCACTCAAAAACTTTTTGACAGTATCATACGCCGCTTCGCCCTCTTTGAATCTGGCAAGCAGTGCCATAGCCCATACAGCGCTCCATCCGGTCTGTCCGCCGCCATTTTGAAGCCTTCTGAAAAGCGACTTTTTTGCAGCGCGTTTAAATGGACTGTTTAGTAAGTGGCTGCCCGGATATATCCCGAACAGCATTGAGAAATGCCTGTGCCCTTTTTCCGTTTCTTCAAATTCCCTGTCCCACTCGAGCAGTTCGCCCCGCTCTGAAACGGAGTAATTCGCAATACGCCCGGCGAATTCCGCGCAGCGGCTTGCTTCCTTAAAATCACCGTTCATCTCGCATGCGCAAATATATGCCGCGAAAAATTCTCTCGTAATACCTATATCCATTGCACTGATACTGCATATGGACAGTTCTTTGCCTCCTTCATCAAAATACATGTTTTCAGGCGATGTCGAAGGTAAATTGTACAGTCTGCCGTTTATTTCAGTGAAACTATTCATCATAAAATCAGCTGCGTTTTTCATTATTGTAAGAAGCTCAGTCTTTAGAAAATCTTCATCCCGGTTATATAAGTAATGATCAAAGAGCTGAATGCACAACCATGGCAAAGCCATGTTCCACATCATCCAACGGGCACATGCGGGTATTCTTTGTGTATCATGCCCGACGGGTGTAGTATGCGCCCAAATATCCGACTGATGATGTACGACAGAACCATAGGTATCGTAGTCTTTTTGTGCGGTTATTTTGCCTGATTCACAAAGCCGCTTTACAAAGTCTGTTAGCGAATCAAAACAACTGCTGAGGTTAGCGCGGTCAGCAAGCCAATAATTCATCTGCAGAT
>CAZSMH010000030.1:0-18889 GCA_964607965.1 uncultured Christensenellaceae bacterium | reverse complement strand
CCCTGCTGCGTTTCGCCGCCCTGACCGCCGTCCTCGCCCTGCGTTTTCTTTTTTTTAATAATGCGGAAAATAACAGACCTCTCCTCTGCGACTTTTTTCAGTATGATGATATCCGCTAATAGGTTTTTTATTCTGTTGTATAAAAAAATAAATAAATAAAAGACATCCGGCAATTAGAATAACTACCAGACGTTTTTTATGCTTGCCTGAATTACGAATGTGCAGACGCAGAGTGTGAATTATGATTTGCTTTATAAATGCTGTTCCGGCTGGCAGACAGGGCAGAAATATACGTTGCCTCCAAGATACGCCTGCCTTATTATGCCTCCGCCGCAGCCCGGGCAGGGATAGGCATAGGTTTTTGCAGAAAGCATCGTTTTATATCCTCCGCTGCTGCCGAACAAATCCTTCTCAGTATCACGCCCGCCATGCGCCGCCATTTCCGCAAGAGTCTGTTTAATACTGGTGTATAGTCGGCTTATTTCCTCGTCGGATAAAGACTTTATTTTTGTCCTCGGATTGATGCGCGCGCAAAACAGTATATCCTGCAGCACTCCGTTTCCAAGGCCGGGTATGCGCTGCTCGGTGGCAAGCAGCGCCTTTACGCTAAGCGTCTTTTTGGCGCCGGAAACAATTCCCGCAAAATAGCTCTCGTCAAACTGCTTTGAGAGAGGAGAGGGTTTTTCTTTTGCAGCGATATAGTACGGATTATCATTGCTGCTCTCGGGGTAAGCCCAAAGGCCGCCGTACATCTGTATGGTACAGACGATTGATGAACCGTCGTCAAAAGCGATATGCAGTTGGTGTTTTTGCGGCAGCGGCTCGCCCGGCGCAAAGTAGCGTACATTAGCACCGTCGCTGAAAAGGATTTTTCTATCCTGTGCAGTTATTTCCGCCATTCCTCCAAAAGCTTCCGCACCGGTTACAGCCCTTCCGGTCAGCAATTCGTCATAATCTTCAGGGTCGCCGAAATATAAGGCGAATCTGTGAGCAGAAGCGTTTGCAGCCGCGCTTACTATTTTTTTGCCTGTCAGAGTACGGTTAAGCTGCGCAGCTATAGTGCGGCTTTCAGGTATCTCCAGCATATGCTTTTCCTTTCTCTAACAGCCTGTATTGGTTAGGAATAAAATTTATTTTTTTGTATGCAGTTTATGAGAGCCGTTCTTTAAAGTCGTCATAGCCGAATGTTCGTATAACCTTTGTTTTGCCGCCTTTTGCAATAAGCGCTATAGCGGGCAGAGGCATGCCGTTGAAGGTGTTGTTCTTAACCATAGTATAATGCGCCATATCCAGGAACACAAGCTTGTCGCCGGATTTTAGGGGAGTATCGAAGGAATAGTCGCCTATTATATCCCCTGCAAGGCAGGTTGGCCCCGCCAGTCTGTAAGTATAAGCTTTTTCCCCGGGCAGTGCAGCGCCTAATATTTCGGGGCGGTACGGCATCTCTATAACATCGGGCATATGGCACGCCGCCGATGTATCGAGCAGGGCTGTTGTAATGACGCCGCTTTGCACCGTATCCAAAACGCTGCACAAAAGATACCCCGCGTTTAGAGCAACAGCTTCCCCCGGCTCTATATACACCTGCACATCGTATTTATCTCTTATCCTTATAAGCTGCCTAACAAGCGTCTCTATGTCGTAGTCTTCCCTTGTAATATGATGCCCGCCCCCGATGTTCAGCCATTTCATCCGGCTAAAAAAATTGCCGAACTTATCTTCCGCAGCACGCAGCGTTGTGACAAGAGCATCGGCATTCTGTTCGCAGAGGGTATGCATGTGCAGCCCCTCTATGCCGCAAAGCTCTTCTTTAAAGTTACCGCGCGTTATGCCAAGCCGGCTGCCTTTTGAGCACGGGTCGTATATAGCATGGCGCTGCGTTGAGCATTCAGGGTTTATTCTAAGCCCGCATGAGCAGCCCGCGGCAAGCGCTTTTCCGCCGAACCGCCGCCATTGCTCAAAAGAATTGAAAATTATGTACCCACACAGGCTCGTTAATTCATCTATGTCTTCGTCCTTATATGCGGGTGAATATACGTGAGTCTCGCCGCCGAACATTTCCGCTCCCAGCCTTGCCTCAAAAAGGCCGCTTGCTGCAGTG
The DNA here is from genome assembly GCA_964607965.1 of uncultured Christensenellaceae bacterium. Lineage (GTDB taxonomy): Bacteria > Bacillota > Clostridia > Christensenellales > SZUA-584 > SZUA-584. Next base: position 16,788 of record CAZSMH010000030.1, on the reverse strand, counting down.
CCGCAAAGATACCGGCGGATAAGAGGGTAAACGCTGTGCATCGCAAATGCCTTTTGCGCCAGCAGTATCTTGCATCCTGTAAGTTTAGAGACGCTTTGCAATACCTCAAGATTCGATATCAGTTTTTCCTTATCAACCGCATAACACGGCGACGGCAAATTCTGCAGCAGTCTTTCCATCAGTCTACAAGGCTCGGAGAGAAACTTTCCTGCCACGGAAGCCCCCAGCGGTTAAGCGCGTCCATAAACGGGTCGGGGTCAAACTCTTCTATGTTGAATACGCCCGGACCACGCCATTTTTTAGTCATAAGCATCATAGCGCCTATCATTGCCGGCACGCCGGTGGTATAGCTTATAGCCTGGCTGCCCACCTCGCGGTAGCACTCCTGATGATCGCAGACGTTGTATACGTAATATGAACGCGGCCTGCCGTCCTTAATGCCCTGCATAATGCATCCTATATTGGTTTTCCCTACAGTGCGCGGGCCTAACGACGCAGGGTCTGGCAGAACCGCTTTTAGAAACTGCAGCGGTATTATTTTCTTACCGTCAAATTCAATAGGTTCGATAGACGTCATGCCTACGTTTTCAAGACACTTTAGGTGCATCAAATAGCTCTGCCCGAAAGTCATAAAAAATCGTATACGCTTTACACCTTTTATGTTCTTTGCAAGGCTTTCAATCTCCTCGTGATGCAAAAGGTACATATCTTTTTCCCCGACTTGCGGAAAATTATATACCCTTTTTATTTCCATAGGTTTTGTTTCAATCCATCGCCCGTCCTGCCAGTAGCTTCCGTTGGCTGTAACCTCGCGTATGTTTATTTCGGGATTAAAGTTGGTTGCGAAGGGATAGCCGTGATCTCCGCCGTTGCAGTCGAGTATGTCTATATAGTGTATTTCGTCAAAATGGTGCTTGGCTGCATATGCACAGAAAACCCCCGTTACTCCGGGGTCGAACCCGCTGCCGAGAAGCGCGGTTATGCCTGCCTGCCTAAACCTTTCGTCATACGCCCACTGCCATTTATATTCGAACTTGGCGGTATCGCGCGGCTCGTAGTTGGCGGTATCAACATAATCGGTTTTTGTCGCAAGGCATGCGTCCATTATGGAAAGGTCCTGATACGGCAGAGCGAGGTTTATAACTACATCCGGCTCAAATGCCTCTATAAGCTTAATTACCTCATCCGTATTATCGGCGTCAAGCTGCGCCGTAGATATTTTTGTAGCGCCGCCTTTTAGCTTTTCTTTTAACTCATCGCATTTTCTAACGGTGCGGCTTGCTATCATTATTTCTTCAAACACTTCGGGGTTCTGGCAGCATTTATGTATTGTTACTCCCGCAACGCCCCCGCATCCTATAACCAATGTTTTCCCCATAATCGCTTCTCCTAAAAACTATTTTGCAACCGCCAGCAGCATTTCGCGCAGTATTTTAAGCGCCGCGGCAGTAGAAATACCGCTTTGATCGTATACGGGGCAAAGTTCGGTAATATCGCAGCCCACTATATCAAGCGAACAGACCTTATAAACCGCTTCCAGCAGCTGCGCAAATGTTACGCCCCCCGGTTCCGGCGTTCCGGTTCCGGGAAAAACCGACGGGTCCAATATATCAAGGTCAAGCGAAAAATACACCGGCCTGCCCGACAAACGCTTTATTACGCCCTCAAGCCCGCTGAAACCAAACCCATACATATCGGTATGTTCCTCACCGAAAATGTACTCCTCACGCTCGCCCGAACGTATGCCGAACTGAAATATACGCCCGTCCCCTACTATATCCCAAACGCGGCGCATAACCGTGGCGTGGGAAAGCTTCGCGCCAAGATAATCATCGCGCAAATCAGCGTGCGCGTCGAAATGTACTATATGAAGATTAGAATACTTATTAGCGGCGGCACGCACAGCGCCGAGAGTGACAAGATGCTCTCCGCCTATCATTACGGGCAGCTTATTATCGCCCAATATCTGCGCCGTTTTCTGTTCTATCGTATAAAGGGTTTTCTGAGTGTCTCCGAAACAAAGCTCAAGATCACCGTCGTCACAGACAAGCCTCTCCTCCATATCGGCGTCAAGGTAGGGGCTGTATGTTTCAAGGGCAAAAGAGTCATTGCGCATAGCGCGGCTTGCAAATCTGGCACCCGGACGGAAGCTGGTTGTCGAATCGAACGGTGCGCCGAAAATCACGGTGTCTGCTTCATTGTAACTTTTTTCACAGCCCAGAAATGTCTGCATTTTCTACATCCTTTATTATGTCCTCTACATAGGTTGGCAACGCGAACGCCGCCTTATGCAGATTGGTGTTGTAATACCGGGTAGCAATGCCATATTGTTGCCATCTTTTTACATCAACGCCCTGTACCGGGTGATATGTCTTGGAAGAAAAACCGAAAAGCCAGTGGCCCGAAGGATATGTGGGTATGTGCGCCTGATACAGCCGGCTTATCGGGAAGCTTTGGACAATACGCTGATGAATGCGGCGTACCGCCAGCGCGTCCTCGGGATAGAACGGATTTTCATGCTGGTTTACTAAAATTCCGTCCTGTTTTAACGCTTTAAAACAGTTGCCGTAGAATTCCTTGGTAAACAGCCCCTCCCCGGGACCGAACGGGTCGGTGGAATCTACTATTATAACGTCGTAAGTATCGCTGCATCGGCGTATAAAGCGCAGCCCGTCCTCGTAGTAAATACTTACTCGTTTGTCTCCAAGGCTGCATGCCACCTGCGGCAGATGTTTTTTACACACCGATACCACTTCCTCGTCTATCTCAACAAGGTCTATACGCTGTATGTGGCTGTAGCGGCATAGTTCCCGAACGGTACCTCCGTCTCCCCCGCCAATAATCAGAATATCTTTAGCGCACGGGTGAACGGCAAGCGGAACATGCACCATCATTTCATGGTAGATAAACTCGTCTTTCTCCGTCAGCATAAGAACGCCGTCCAGCGTCAGTATCCGGCCGAACTCATGCGAATCGAAAACGTCAATACGCTGAAACCGGCTCTGAGAGCAGTAAACCTGCTTATCAACGTCTATGCATAGCCCTACATGCTGCGTGTGTTTTTCGGTGAAAACCAGCTGCATTTTTTACCTTCCTTTCATGACGTTTAAGTATTCTATGTTCAAGTCCTCCGGCCCTGTAAGTGAGCCGCCTTTTTTCTTCATATAGCTTATGTATTCCAGTATCTGTTCGGTAATCTGCTCACCGGGTGCCAGTATAGGTATTCCCGGAGGGTAGCACATAACGCTCTCTGCGCAGATCAAGTCTTTAGTCTGCTTTATAGGAAGCCGTTGTTTCTGCGCATAAAACGCCTCCTGAGGAGTCGCTTTTACCACCGGGCTTAAGTATTCGAACCTCATAAGCCCGCTTTTATCCTTTTTTTTGCGGCGGCGGATCTCGGACAGCGCGCTTACAAGCCGTTCTATGTCGCGTTCCCGATCTCCCACCGAAATGTAAGCCAGTATATTGGCTATATCCCCGAATTCCACCTGTATATCATACTCGTCGCGCAATATCTCGTAAACCTCTATACCGGCAAGGCCCGTATCCAGCGTATGGACAGAAAGCTTAGTCGGATCAAAATCGAATATAGTGTCGCCGTTTACTATATCACGGGCATAAGCGTAGTAATCACCTATCTGATTTATTTCGTCCCTTGCGTACTGCGCCAATTCGCGCACCGTTTTAAATATTTCGACTCCGCGCATCGCAAGATTCCTGCGTGATATGTCAAGGCTGGACATCAAAAGATATGAGCCGCTGGTAGTCTGCGTTAATCCGATAACCTGTCTTAGATAACCGGCATTGACATTCGGCCCTGATAAAAGAAGAGAACTTTGAGTAAGCGAGCCGCCCGATTTGTGCATGCTTATGCTGGCCATATCACATCCCGCCGCCATCGCGCTTTTTGGCATATCTTCGCCGAAATAAAAGTGAGTACCGTGCGCCTCGTCCGCCAATACAGTCATGCCGTATTTATGCGCCAGTTTAACTATCTGCTCTATATTTGAGCAGATACCGTAATAAGTAGGATTGTTTACAAAAACGGCTTTAGCGTCCTTGTTCTGTTCTACAGCCGCGCGCACATCATCAATCGCCATTCCAAGCGCAATGCCCAGCCGCAAGTCCGTCTGAGGATTAACATATACGGGAACGGCGCCGCAAAGTACAAGCGCGCCTATAACACTGCGGTGAACGTTACGCGGCAGTATTATCTTGTCACCCTTGCCGCATACGCTTAATATCATGCTTTGCACCGCTGACGTTGTCCCGTTTAACATAAAAAAAGCATGCTGTGCGCCGAACGCAGATGCCGCAAGCTCCTCCGCCTCCCTAATAACCGATACCGGGTGGCAGAGATTGTCAAGAGGTTTTCTCGAATTTACATCTGCTTCCATGCACGCACGGCCTAAGAAAGCCGTTAGTTCCGGATTGCCGCGCCCCTGTTTGTGTCCCGGCACGTCAAACGGCACCACTCTTGCAGCTTTGTGGTTTGAAAGCGCCTCAAGTATGGGTGCCCTGTTCTGGTCTCTCATCATTCCTCCGAAACACTAATAAACATTTTTTCCGCTGAATATATCTATCATTTCACGCCTTATGTTTGCAGCTATCTCCAGCCTTTCGCGGGGAGGCAGCTCATCCACATCCCTGTTGAAAAGATAATTTTTTAAGTCAATCTCTTTTAACAGCATTTTGGTATGAAACAGGTTTGCCTGATACACGTTTATATCAATAGCGTCATATTTCTCCAGAGTAGGCGCCGCTATATAATCCTGTATCGACGCCATCTTGTGGTCTATAAACAGCTTTCTGCCGTTTAAATCGCGAGTGAATCCGCGCACGCGGTAGTCCATAGTAATTATGTCCGAATCGAAGCTGCCGATAAGAAAATCCAGCGTTCGAAGCGGCGTTATCTGACCGCACGTGGCAACGTCTATATCCACCCTAAACGTAGCTAAAAAAGTTTCGGGATGATACTCAGGATAAGTATGCACGGTTACGTGGCTTTTATCAAGATGAGCCAGCACAGTATCGCCGCGTGTACGCAGCCCCGACATAGGCTCTTCTGCAATCAGAAATGTTACGCTCGCGCCCTGCGGGTCGTAATCTTGTTTTGATATGCTCAATACCTGCGCACAAATCATTTCGGTAACGCGCTCTAGTATTCCTGTAAGTCTGTCGGAATTATATTGTTCATCGATGTAAGCTATATAGTCCCGCTGTTCGCGCGCGCTTTTAGCATAGCATACATCAAATATGTTAAAGCTAAGTGATTTTGTCAGGTTGTTAAATCCATAGAGCTCAAGTTTATTTTCCATTTAAGAATACTTCCTTACCAATAATAAAAACGCCCTTGTATTAAGTGTGAGTGCACAAAATACTTAAAGCGTTTCAATCCTGTTATACCTTTTATCCGTCCCAATTATAAGGGCATCAATAGTCAAAAGGCAGAGTCTATATAGCAAGGAACTACTTTTACTACTCTTATTGATTGATTCACAAGCATTGATGTGCATCTCGCACACGGCTGAAAGTAGCCAACTTATAAATTGAGCGTCTGCCCAATCAATAAGGCAACAAAGTTGCCGATCCGGCTTTTGACCCGGCTGTCCGAATGGCCTTGATTCCGCTAAAGGATGGTCAAAAATTCTTTGCCGGCAGAAGATATCCCCTGCCAAAAGGCCCGTGCCTTAGTTACTTAAGCATTATAAATAATGATAGCGAAAAATACAAGAATAATTTACATTAATGATATATAAAAACCGAAAAATACTCTATACCCTCTTAAAGCGTTATAAATCTCTTATATCTTAAAAAAATTTTAATGCAATATATTTCTTTAATAATAGTGATAATTTTTATTTTTAAGTCCAAAATAGATATAAAAGGAGGCCATATCAATGAAAAAATTGTTAATTACAATGGTGATTGTATTGCTGTCGGTTGCTGTTTTTACGGGCTGCGGACCAGATAACGAGAATGCTACTCCCTCCCCGTTAGTACCAACGCCATCACCGATCTTAACTCCGGCGGTTTCACCGGATCCGGAAACTTCACCGACTCCGGCCGCTTCACCGACCTCGGAGATTGATGATAATCTTGATTTGCTGCCGGGCGATGAAGATCAAAACGGTGCAAACGGCGGGAACAACAATGCGGACGGCGGGCTTTAGTAAACCGCACTCCTGAGCAGCAAAAAATTTGCCCTCATTTTTATTGTATTTTGTATGAGGGCATTTTTTTGTTTCTTAAAAACAATCGTGTTATTAATTACATTTTATCGAATAAGACTTTGTTATCAGTCTTAGTCGGCGGAAATCTGCATTATTACATCTTTGGCTACCGCATCATTAACCATGCGTTCTATATCAAGGATATCCTCAGCGCGTCTTATTTCGTCAAGTCTCGGTTTTGTTACAGGATGTTTTGGCACGAATACCGTACAGCAGTCTTCATACGGCAGTATCGATGTTTCAAAAGTACCGTAACGCCGCGCAAGCTGCGTAATCTCTATTTTATCCATGCCGATAAGCGGCCGCAGTACCGGCATATCTGCTGCTTCATCAGTTACCGATATGCTTTCCAGCGTCTGGCTGGCAACCTGTCCGACACTCTCGCCGGTTACCAATGCAATACATTTGTCTTCCCTGGCTATTTTTTGGGCTATCCACACCATAAACCGCCGCATAAGCACTGTGATGTAATCTTCAGGGCATTTCTGCCGCAGTATGGTCTGTATATCTGTAAACCGAACCGTGTGCAGGCGTATCGGTCCCGTATAGCGCGCCATCAGACTCGCGATTTCGCGTACCTTTTCCAGCGCTTTTTCGCTTGTGTATGGGAAGCTCTCGAAATGCACAGCCGAAAGCGAAACGCCGCGTTTGGCAATCATGCATCCTGCAGCAGGGCTGTCTATACCGCCTGACAACAGCAGCAATGCGCGCCCGTTGCAGCCGACAGGCATGCCTCCGGGCCCGTTTATTATTCGGGTATAGCAATAAGCATGTTCCCGGATTTCAATATATGCCGTAAGTTCCGGCTGAGTTAAATTTACTTTTAGCCCCCCAACCCGCGCCAGAACAACAGCTCCGGCGGCAGCGGCAATCTGCGCCGACGTCAAAGGAAAACGCTTATCGGCACGCCGGGCTTGAACCCGGAACATAACCGTCTCCTGTGGGAATCTTTTGCGCTCCTGTTCAACGAGACCGGCGAGAACTTCTGCAGCAGCTTCAAACTCCTGCCCGAGCCGAACAGCGGGGCTTATAGAATGAATGCCGAATACACGGCTTAAAGCGTCTGTTGCCTCCGCCTGCCTGTCCGGCATTATGTTTTCAACATATATGCGGCTTTCCCCTCTGCGGACAACTGCCCCTTCTATACCAGACAAAGCTTTTTGAGCATTTCGCACAAGCATCTTTTCGAAGAAAGGCCGGTTTAAACCCTTAAGATGAATCTCCGCGTATCTTATAATTATTACGTCTTCCATTTCACACAAACCTCAGCTGTTTTACAGCTTTTTTCAAAGCGTTAATTAGTATGCCAACCTCTTCTTGCGTATTATACCGGCACAGGCTTATACGCACCGCGCACTCGGCTAAATTACGCGGAACTTTGCACTCGAGCAATGTACGGCTGACCTTTCCGCGTGAACATGCTGCGCCCGAGCCTATAAAAATACCCTGGCTGCCAAGAAGACGGACAAGAACTTCCGCACGCACGCCTTTGAAAGAAACGCTCAGTATGTGCGGAACCTTTTGTTCCGGCAAATGTATTACCGTATCAGGAATGCCTGATAAACCGCCGAGCAGCGCATCGTGCAACTCTTGGGCATATGCAAAATCCATATTGCCTAGCCTTAGCGCCGCATCTAAAGACTGTATGCCTAAAGTGTTTTCTGTACCCGGCCTGATATTATTCTCCTGTCCGCCGCCAAAAAACAGCGGCTTTAACACAGTGCCTTTTTTATACAGCAGCGCACCCGTCCCTTTTAGCCCGTGTATTTTATGGGCGCTTATGCTGTAAGCATCCAGCCCCGTTAAGTCTAAGCTGATGGGCGTTTTAAAAAGCGCCTGTACACCGTCGGAATGGATAATCGTTTTGCCGTTTTTAGCTTTTACAGCCTCGCATATCGCCTTGATATCATTTAACGCCCCGGTTTCGTTATTAACGTGCATTATGCTGACAAGCACAGTATCCTTGTCTATTTGTTCCGCGACATCCTGCGCCTTTATACAAAACCCTTTTGGCTTAATGTAATTTACCCGCGCTCCCTGTTTTTCCATAAAAGCGAATACAGAATAAACGGAAGGGTGTTCTATAGTGCTGGTAACAAAATGAGCGCCGGGACGAAAAGCTGACATAATTATAATGTTATTTGCCTCGGTGCCGCCGGATGTCATAACGCAGCCGCCGCTTTTAAGCCCTACGGCCTGCATAAGAAGTTTACGCGTTTTGGATATTGAGGCAAACATCGCTTCAGCCGGAGCGTATGCGCAGGACGGATTATACCAGCCCGACCCGACATGATACGCCGTAATATCGGATAATGGTTTTGTCGTAGCTGCGTTATCAAAATAAATATCCAAAAAAAATGTGCCTCCGCTAGAAATAATGATATATAATGTTATAATAATAGCATGTATAAAAAATTTTAAAAACCGTTTTTTCTACAAATCTTGTTTTGCGGGGAGGCTTTATGGAAAAGTGTAATAAATGCGGCAATAAGTTAAGCCCTCTTGATGTATTATGTCCTCGATGCTGCGCTTTGGTGGAAAAAGTGCAAGCCTTCTCTGCTGTATCGGAAGAATTGCGCGCATTAACCGGGGCGAAGAACGATCCGCCGCCCTCAGATACGGAAAACGTACAGGATGGGCATACGTCCCAACCCCCGCCGGATACTAATCCTACCATCCCGTCCGATGCACCTGAGAACTCACATTCAGATTCACAGGCAGTGTCGGATTCATATACCGCCGGCAGTAATCCGGTTACTATAGAACCGAACGACAGCGAAATACCGCCTGCCATAAACGAAACACTCTCAAGCATTACATCTGCGGAAGATACGCCGCCGTCTGTTCAAGATGAGGCTGCAGATGAGCCTGTCACAGACGAATTATCAAAGCTTAACCAGGAAACAGAGCATAAAAATTGGCTTGAAATAATTGAACTTTCGCAACCTGCATACAGAAAAGGATATGCGCAGCCGGCTGATTCGGAAGAAAAGAGATACCGCAGTAAATCTAAAACTGCCAGCGAAAAACGGCCCGTTTTTCTTACATTTTTTATTTGGTTGTTGACTGCCGGCGTGCTTTTTGGCGTTTTTCATTTTCTCGGCCGTTATATAATATCAACCTACGGCAGCTACGGCGCGTTTGTACATCAGCTTACGGCAGGCAAGATTGAGCTTGATAGCGATGCTGCGTTCGCTGACAGTATTATGATTAATATAAACGAAGCGAAAAATGAACTTGGAGAACCTGCTCACAGATTTGACGTTTCGGCTTTTAAAGGCACGGAAGTGCGTTTGCTGCCTTTTAATAAAACGTTTCCTATGGATAACGGCCATTCGGTTTTTGTTGTTTCGGACAAAGATTTAGCGCGTGCGCTTGGTATCGTTACTTCCTCAGACACATATGAATCTGATAACATAAACTTGGTTATAAACACAGGCAGACAGGAAGTAACCCGGAGTGCCGGTAATATCATGTTGAAAATGACGCCGGTGCCTTACTCTCGGACCGTACCGATGCTCGAACAATCGTCAGTATCAGGCGAAACTGCAAATATTAGCATTGCAGTTAACAAAGAAGCTAAGGTTTATATCAACCAAAACGATTATTCATCGCAGATTGACGAAAACGGTCAGTTATCGATTATGCTGCCGCTTGAACCCGGCGAGAACTATATTAAAGTTGATGTATGCCAAATAGGGTTTAAAACGATACAGGACAGTTTTGTTATACTGCGCGAAGAAGGATAATAACAAAAGACGCCTGTCAGATCACAGACGTCTTAACGTGTCCAATATATTTGCGGGCACTTATCCCGCGCAAGCCGCAGCTTGCGGTTTTCCGCAATAATTACGCCAGGCTTTCCTTTTTAGCCTTGGGCAATGCTTTCTGTTTTGTTTCCTTTTCGCCGAGTATCAGCATAGGCACCTTAGCGCTCCTTACGGTATCACGCGTAATAACGCATTTTTTAACGTCTGTGCGCGACGGTATTTCGTACATCACGTCCAGCATAATTGCTTCTATTATAGCCCTTAAGCCCCTTGCGCCCGTCTTTCGTTCTATCGCAAGCTTGGCAATTTCAGTGAGCGCCTCGTCCTCAAACTCAAGCGTTACTCCGTCCATCTCAAGCAGCTTTGAAAACTGCTTGACAAGAGCATTTTTAGGCTGGGTTAAAATACTTACCAGCGCATCTTCCTCAAGCTGATGCAGGGTAACTATTATAGGAACGCGTCCGACAAATTCAGGAATCAGCCCGAATTTAAGCAAATCTTCCGGCAGTATACGCCTATATAGTTCAGCCAAATCCTTTTTATCGTTGGATACAACTTTCGCGCCGAACCCCATTGTTTTGTGCCCAATTCGCCTCTCAATTATCTTCTCAAGCCCGCCGAACGCACCTCCGCAAATAAATAGTATATTTGTCGTATCTATCTGTAAAAACTCCTGATGCGGATGCTTACGTCCGCCCTGCGGCGGAACGCTTGCCACTGTTCCTTCTATTATCTTAAGCAGCGCCTGCTGTACGCCTTCTCCAGACACATCCCGGGTTATTGAAGGATTGTCGCTCTTTCGTGCAATTTTATCTATCTCATCTATATAGATGATACCGCGCTGTGCGCGATCGATATCATAATCCGCCGCCTGAATAAGCTTTAACAATATATTTTCTACGTCTTCGCCCACATATCCGGCTTCCGTCAAAGATGTCGCATCCGCCATGGCAAACGGCACATTAAGAATGCGCGCGAGAGTCTGCGCTAAAAGCGTTTTGCCGCAGCCGGTGGGCCCTAGCATTACTATATTGCTTTTCTGCAGTTCTACATCGTCCTTTTTTATATCCGAATTTATGCGTTTATAGTGATTATAAACCGCTACGGCAAGGTTCCTTTTCGCATCGTCCTGCCCGATAACATAATCGTCAAGACATGAGACAATTTCAGCCGGTTTGGGGATATCCCCCATCTCGAACGCCGTGGCTTCCTGATAGTCTTCTTCTATTATTTCTTTACATAATTCAATGCATTCATTGCAGATATATACGCCCGGTCCGGCAACAAGCCTTCTGACCTGTTCCTGCGCCTTACCGCAAAAAGAACATTTTAATTGTTTTTGATCGTCCGTATAGCTTGGCATTGATTCACCTCGTTTCCGTTACCTTTGCTTTGGCGGAATGATTTCATCGATGAGCCCGTATTTCAGCGCTTCCTTGGCGCTTAGAAAATTGTCTCTTTCGGTGTCGGCTGCAATTTTCTCCACCGGCTGACCGGTTATTTCCGCAAGTATTTCGTTCATTCTTTTTCTTGTTTTTATAATATGCTCGGCATGAATAGCTATATCCGTAGCCTGGCCGCGAGTGCCGCCCGACGGCTGGTGGATAAGCACCTCGCTGTTGGGCAGTGCTTTGCGCTTGCCCTTTGTTCCGGCGGCAAGCAAAAACGCGCCCATAGAAGCCGCAAGCCCTATGCAGATTGTGCATACATCGCACTTAATATACTGCATCGTATCATATATTGCCATGCCTGCCGTAACTGAACCACCGGGACTGTTGATATACAGAAAAATATCTTTATCCGGGTCTTCAGCTTCTAGAAATATCATCTGAGCGACAGCCAGATTAGCCATGTTATCCTCTATCTCGCCGCTGATGAACACAATTCTGTCTTTTAGCAGCCTTGAGTAAATATCGTAGCTTCTCTCGCCTTTACTTGTCTGCTCTATTACAAATGGTACCAACGTCATAAATACCTCCGACTCTATAACTATAATATTCTATTCGGCCGATGTGTTTTCCTTCCCGGCCTTGTCCTTTTTGACTTTTTTCTTGGTCTCCTGAAGAACTGCGTTTTCAACGAGAAAACTCACCGTATTATCATACGCCAGATTTTCCTTGATATACTCATTCTCTTCTTCGCTCAAACCCTTCTGATACTCTTTAACATCTTTTTTGGCATTTTCGGCACGCTTTTCAAGCGATTTTAATACCTGTTCTTCCGTCGCTTCTATGCCTTCGGCCTTCATTACCGCTTCAACAGTCAGCTGTGTGCGCACCGCATCTTCCGCTCCCTGTTTGTACTGCTCGCGCACATCCTCTAATTTTGTGCCTGTCATCTCAAGATAATCGTTGAGCTTTATGCCCTGATACATCATGCTGTACTCAAGCTGCCTTAGCTGGTTATCTATCTGGTTCTCAATCATGCAATCAGGCACATCTATATCCGCGTTTTTAACTACAGCTGCAAGCACGTTGTTTTCGGTTGCCGCTTTTGCCTGCTTTTGCGCCTGCTCTTCAAGCTTCTCTTTTACGCTGGCGCGGTATTGCTCCATCGTGTCAAACTCAGATACGTCCTGCGCAAACTCATCATCAAGTTCAGGGATCTCTTTTTGCTTTACATCCTGCAAAACTATATGAAACGTGGCATCCTTTCCTGCAAGATGCTCCGCACGGTAATCATCGGGAAACTTTACGTTTATGTCTTTTTCTTCTCCCTTTTTCATACCGACTATCTGTTCTTCAAAACCCGGTATAAAAGTACCGGAACCAATTTCAATTGCCTGATTCTCGGCGGTACCGCCTTCAAACAGCTCGCCGTCCACGCTTCCTGCATAGTCGATTATTACCTTGTCTTTATCCTGCGCAGCACGGTCTGCCTCCACCCACCTTGCATTGCGGTCGGCAATCCGCGCAATCTCTTCTTCGACATGCTTATCTGTTATATCGGCTGTTACCTTTTCCGCCTTTACCCCCTTGTATTCTCCGAGTTTTACTTCCGGCTTAACAAAAATCTCTGCCGTATAAACTACACCCTGCTGCTTGCCGATATCGCTAACATCAAGCTTTGGCCTTGAGACCGGCTCTAGAGCGCACTCCTTGACCGCTTTCTGGTAACTTTCCGGGAAAACAATATCAAAAGCGTCCTCAAAAAAAATGCCTTCTCCGTAATAGTTTTCTATCACAGGTTTCGGGGCTTTTCCTTTTCTGAAACCCTGTATGCTAAATTTACCTCTGTTTTTTAAGTAAGCCTGCTGCAGCGCCGCCGCAAAATCTTCCGCTGAAACCTCCACCGTAAGCTTAACTTTATTTGCGCCAAGCGCTTCGACCTTTGCCAATTCTTTTGTCCCTCCTGAAATATTCAACTGCCGGTGTATTGCTATCTTGCAAAAACACTGCCTTATATAGTAACATATATGAAAATCCAATGCAATTAAAAATCGCAGCCGGATTATAAGGATTTTAACCAAAAACGCTGCCGTGCCGCAGGAAATAAAAGGCTTAAATATTTTAGCAAAAAAACATCTGGGGTGTTGCATATTTATTCAACCAAGTGTATAATTATAACTTAATAAATCGGAGGTAAAAGGTTTATGCGTTTTAAAAAAGTTCTGCTGGCATATTCGGGGGGGCTTGATACTTCGGTAATAATCCCCTGGCTTAAAGAAAACTACGGCTGCGATGTAATAGCTATGGCGGCAGACGTAGGACAGGGCGAAGAGCTTGCTCCTCTCAAAAAGCGCGCTATAAAAAGCGGCGCAAGCAAAATATTTATTGAAGATCTGCGCGAGGAATTCGTTACGGATTTTATATATCCCACGCTGAAAGCAGGCGCGGTTTATGAGAGCAGGTATCTGCTTGGCACGTCTATGGCGCGCCCTCTTATCGCAAAGCGCCTTGTGGAAATAGCTGCGCTTGAAGGCTGTGATGCAATCTGCCACGGGGCGACCGGCAAAGGCAACGACCAGGTCAGGTTCGAGCTGACAATAAAGGCTTTATCGCCGAGAATATCAATAATCGCTCCCTGGCGCGAATGGGAGATAAAGTCCCGAGAGGACGCTATTGCGTATCTTGAGACGCGGGGCCTGCCTGTACCGGTTTCAAAAAAGCGTCCTTACAGCATGGACAGGAACCTATGGCATTTAAGCCACGAAGGCTCTGACCTTGAGGATCCGTGGAACGAACCGCAGGACGATTTGTACTTAATATGCACGCCGCCGGAAAACGCGCCCGACAAACCGGCTTATGTGACAATAGGCTTTGAAAAAGGCGTTCCCGTATCTGTGGACGGCTTTAAACTTTCTCCCGTACAAATAATCGAAACATTAAACGCCGCGGCAGCCGATAACGGAGTGGGAATAGATGATATGGTAGAGAACAGGCTGGTAGGCATGAAATCCCGCGGGGTTTACGAAACGCCCGGCGGCACGGTGCTGTACGAAGCTCACAGGGCTCTTGAAAGTATAACTCTCGACCGCGATACGCTGCATTACAAGCAGGGTGTCGGGTTAAGGTTTGCCGAGCTTGTGTATTACGGACAGTGGTATACGCCTCTTCGCGAAGCTTTAAGCGCATTCGTTGACTCCGCATCGCAGACCGTTACAGGAGATGTGCGCGTTAAGCTCTATAAGGGGCGCTGCACGGCCTGCGGAGTGCGTTCGCCGTATTCTCTTTACAGCGAGGCGTTTGCGACGTTCGGGCAGGACGAGGTATACAACCAAAAGGATGCCGAAGGATTTATAAATCTTTTCGGGCTTCCGCTTAAAGTTAAGGCATTGCTTGATGCCGAAAGGAAACAAAGTGAATAAGAAGATGTGGGGCGGCCGGTTTTGCGCCGATACTGATGAGCTGGCCGCCGGTTTTCATTCGTCAATAGCATTTGACAGCAGACTTTACCGTTTCGATATAATGGGAAGTATAGCACATGCTAAAATGTTAGGCGAAACGGGAATAATATCAAAAGAGGACAGCATCGCCATAACAAAAGGGCTTGATTCAATACTGCTTGATATTGAAGCGGGCAAAGTTGAGTTTTGCACGCAAGACGAAGACGTGCATATGAATATAGAGCGCCTGCTGACCGAGCGCATAGGCGATGCGGGCAAGCGTCTGCATACCGGGCGCAGCCGGAACGACCAGGTTTCCCTTGACGTGCGCATGTATGTAAAACAGGCCTGCGTTGATACTGATGCGCATATAAAGGCGCTTATGGATGTTCTGTGCAGTATTGCGGAGCAGCACCTTTTCACCGTAATGCCGGCATACACCCATATGCAAAAGGCTCAGCCGACTACGCTTGCGCACCATATGGCGGCTTATGCGCAGATGTTTCTGCGCGACTGCGTCCGTTTTTCTTATGCCAAGGACGCGGCAGACATGATGCCGTTAGGCTCCGGCGCGCTTTGCGCCACCACGTATCCTATAGACCGTGATATGGTAAAAGACGCACTGTCGTTTAAAGAGCTTACCCCCAACAGTATGGATGCCGTGTCCGACCGCGACTTCGTGCTGGATTTTATCTATGCGTGTGCCGTATGCGCCATGCACTTATCACGGCTTTCAGAAGAAATCGTACTTTGGGCTTCGGGCGAATTCGGTTTTATTTCCCTGAGCGACCGGTACTGCACAGGCTCCAGCATTATGCCTCAGAAAAAAAACCCCGACATGGCGGAGCTTATACGCGGAAAAACCGGGCGTGTGTACGGAGATTTGATTTCCCTGCTGACAACCATGAAAGGGCTGCCGCTTGCCTACAACAAGGATATGCAGGAAGACAAGGAAGCGCTTTTTGACGCTCACGATACCCTATCCGCTTGTCTTCCGGTTATGGCGGGCATGCTTAGCACCGCTTCATGGAATACGGAAAAAATGCTTGCCGCAGCCGGGCTTGGGTTTACCAACGCAACCGACGCCGCAGACTATCTTGTGAAAAAGGGTCTGCCGTTCCGCGACGCGCATGAGGTAATAGGCAAGCTTGTAGTTTACTGCGAACAGCAGGGCAAGACAATCGGCGAGCTGTCGCTTGAAGAACTTACGGCTCTCTCCCCGTTGTTTGAAAAAGACATATTTGACTGCTTATCGCTCGAGAGCTGTATTAAACGGCGCGAGGTATTCGGAGGGCCGAACCCCGAAAGTGTAGAAAAACATATAAAGGTACTGCGAAAGTTTTTAGAATAAATTATCAAACTGCTCTTTGGGGCAGTTTTTTATTTTCGGAACTTATCTGTTACCGGGTGCGTCTTTAAGTTATAAAGGAGGACCCCGTATGAAAAACTTTGCTTTGCTTTTGATATCAGCAGCTATGCTTGTTCTTTTAGGCTGTGTCCCTCAGGGACGGGCGCCTGTAATTCCGGATACTTTGGAAGCTAATACAGACAGTAAAACGCCTGTAATTCCGGATACTTTGGAAGCTGATACAGACAGTAAAACACTGGCACAGACGCAGCCGGAAATGACAAGCCTTGAATTTGCGGCGCAATACATACGCACAGACGGATATGACAGCAGCAGAAAATACCCTGTTATCACACGCGTAAAATCTTGCAGCGAGCTTGGCGCGTATTATGACGGCCAAAAAGGCAATTATGATTTTGGCAGCCGCGAAACGGTGTATGCCGATTCCACAATAAGTTTTAATGATGCAGTCAGTGCATATGACAAAGCCTTTTTTGAAGAAAAATGCCTCGTGCTGATAGTTCTTGAGGAATCAAGCGGCTCATACCGCCACAATGCAACTGATGTTGTTTTGGAATCAGGCGTTGTAACTGTCAGAATTGAACGTATTAT
>CAZSMH010000029.1:0-18988 GCA_964607965.1 uncultured Christensenellaceae bacterium | reverse complement strand
CATTTTAAACAAACTCCCCTGTGAACACATATTGTCTCTCCACAGCTTTTGCATGACCATTTTTTACGCTGCGCTGCCAAAAATGTTTCAATTCCCCCGTCTCTTATCTGCGATAAGTTTTCAAGCATGCTCATCGCGTATTTTGTTCTGTAGCGTTTATCAAGCGCTTTTAGGCGTGCGCAGGGATACTTCTCGCACACATAGCAAAAATCGTCCCCGTTTTCAGGTCTCGCACCGCAGTTTTTGATTATACACTTTATACAATACGCAGGTTTATTTTCATCACCGCTGCGGCAGCCTTCGCATCTGTTTTTGTTGCGAATATATGCAAGACAAAGCGCGCAGTTCATTCCGCACGGTGCGATGTGAAAAGCTTTCATACCGCCTCCTTGTGCATTTAAAAATTTATCTTAGCTGCCCGTTTCCGCGAATAACGTATTTAATAGTAGTCAGCTCTTTTAAACCCATAGGACCTCTTGCATGAAGCTTCTGAGTGCTTATGCCAATCTCGGCTCCCATGCCGAATTCCTCGCCGTCGGTAAAGCGCGTGGAAGCGTTGACGTATACCGCCGCCGCGTCTACACGCTGCAAAAACGCCTCTGCATTTTCATAGCTGCAGGTTACTATTGCCTCGGAGTGTTTAGAGCCGTATTTGCTTATATGGCCTATTGCTTCATCAAGACCTTCTACCACCTTAATGGCTAGTATATAATCGAGATACTCTGTATAATAATCGTCCTCTGACGCAGGTTTAGCGTCTACTATCGAGCATGCCTGCGGACAGCCGCGCAGCTCAACCATATCAAGCTTCCTTGCCGCCATGGGCAGAAAGGCGCATGCAACATCTTTATGCACCAACAGAGTTTCCGCCGCGTTGCATACCGACGGGCGGCTTGTTTTGGCGTTGTAAATAATGTTTACGCCCATTTCAAGGTCAGCGCTTTCGTCAATGTATACATGGCAGTTGCCAACTCCGGTTTCAATTACGGGCACCGTCGCGTTTTTGACTACGGACTGTATAAGCCCTGCTCCTCCGCGCGGTATCAGTACGTCTATTATGCCGTTTAATCCCATCATAAAGGTTGCAGCCTCACGCGAAGTGTCGTCTATAAGCACTATTGAGTCCTTGGGCAGCCCCGCTTGCTCTGCCGCTTCCCGAAGAACGCGCACAATTGCTATATTTGAGTTTATAGCATCGCTGCCCCCGCGCAAAACCACTGCGTTGCCCGCCTTAAGGCAGAGCCCTGCCGCATCCGAAGTAACATTCGGGCGTGCTTCGTATATAATGCCCGCCACGCCTAAGGGAACCCGCTTTGCGCCTATGCTAAGACCGTTCGGTCGAAGAACGGTATGAATAACCTCGCCTACAGGGTCGTCAAGAGCGGCTACCTTTTCAAGCCCCTGTGCCATGCCCTCTATGCGCTGCAAATTAAGCGCAAGCCTGTCGAGAAGCGCCTTTGACGTGCCTTTCTTTTTGCCCTGCTGTAAATCCTTTTCGTTTTCCTTCAGTATAGCTGCCGAATTTTCACGCAGCGCCTGCGCCATGTGTAAAAGAGCCGCATTTTTTTCGTCAGCACCGGCACACGAAAGCACATCAGCCGCAGCTTTTGCGTTCTGTGCTTTTTCCAAAACGTGCTGCATTACGTTTACCCCCGTAATAATTTACGCCATTATAACACCATTTGCATCGGTTGTCACGAGGTTGTATAATACAAACCCGGAGGCATATTTATGACGCAGGACGGGCTGACGCTTTATTATACTGCCCTTGAAATAAGAGAGCAGATTATCGGCTGTAAGGTGGATAAGATTCACCAGCCAAAGCCGGATACCATTGTACTTAACTTTCGCGCGCCCTCAAAAAACCTGCGCCTTCTTTTATGCGCCGGCGCATCCGATTCACGGATGCACCTGACGGCCCGTAAATACGAAAACCCGAAGTCGCCGCCTTCTTTCTGCATGTTCCTGCGCAAACACATAATCGGCGCAAAGGTTGCAGCCGCCCAGCAGACAGGGCTTGAGCGTATAGTTTCTATCACGCTTGAAGCCAGAGACGAGCTTGGATTAACGCAGAATATGGTGCTTGTTGCGGAACTTATGGGCAAATACTCAAACATTATACTTGTAAAAGACGGTGTGATTATGGACAGCATGCGCCATGTATCGAGTTCTCAAAGCAGAGTACGCAGCGTTCTTCCGGGGCTTGCTTATCAAAC
This sequence comes from uncultured Christensenellaceae bacterium, assembly GCA_964607965.1. GTDB lineage: Bacteria > Bacillota > Clostridia > Christensenellales > SZUA-584 > SZUA-584. The sequence goes on along the minus strand of CAZSMH010000029.1, from coordinate 16,772 downwards.
ACCGCAGTCTTCCAAGTTAAATCCCCTGCATATTTCACGCTCCACGCTTATCGAGATGTTAAAAAAACGCGGAGGCACAAATATTAAGGCATACTTATCATCTTTTCTAGCCGGCTTGTCCGGGCAATCCGCGGACGAGATTTTATACCGCTATATGCCCTTAGGCTATAAAGAGCAGCCAAGGGAAGCTGAAAAGCTTAGCGATATTATACTCGATTTTATTTCTGAGCCTCCCCGGCCTACAGTGTATTTGCGCGATAAAGTCCCTTTCTTTTACTCGCCTTTTTATTTTGCCGGTATAGATGCGGCTCAAACCGTCGGCTATGATTCTTTCAACAGCATGACTGACGACTTTTACGCCGGCATAAACTTCTTTCTGGCTCTGTCCTCAAAGCGCGGCAAATTATCAAGGCTGGCCGCAAAGCAGCTGGAAAAGCAGATATCAACGCTGCAAAAACAGCAGGTTTCTGCGCAGCAGGCAAAAAAAGCCGATATTTACAAGATGCGCGGAGATATGATTACAGCAAATATATACCGAATTACCAAGGGACAGCGGCTGTTAGCAGCAAAAGATTATGCCACCGGCGAAGATATTGCAATAGAGCTCGATTCGCGCCTTTCTCCCGCGGCGAACGCGCAGCACAATTATAAGCGTTATTCCAAACTGAAAGCGGGGCTTGATATTACGCTGCGAAGAATTAAAGAAACACAAAACGATATCGCTTTTCTGGAAAGCGTTTTGCACTCGCTTGATTTAAGCGAAACGGAGGATGAACTAGCCGAGATTGAGTACGAGCTATGTAAAGCGGGCTTTATGCCGCGCCGGCAGGCTAATGCGCGGGTCAGCCGGGAGCCGTCAAAACCGCATAGGTTTATATCTTCCGACGGATACGTTATATACGCGGGCAAAAACAACCGGCAGAACGATTTGCTGACGATGAAAACCGCGGCGCCGGACGATATATGGCTGCATACCAAAGATATACCGGGAGCACACGTTTTGATATCCGGCTCTGACGGTTCGGTTCCGAATACTACTCTGTTGGAAGCAGCTCAAATTGCCGCAACATTGAGCAAAGCAAAAAACGGAGCGAAAGTGCAGGTAGACTATGCGCTGCGTAAAAATGTGCGAAAGCCCAACGGTGCGAAGCCGGGTATGGTTGTGTACGAGGGGCACAGCAGTGTACTGGTAAGCCCAGATAAGGCGCTGCTTGAGCAGCTAAAAAGCGGTGAAAATAAAAAAGACCGCTTGGGTCTTCTTTAGGTTGCCGTTATTTTTTCGAGTCCAGCTCGTTTTCCGGCAGATCCGAATCCTCTACTGTGGCGACTGCACCCTTTGTAAAAACCATACGGACCTTATCCGGCGGCACTTCGATTGTAATTAAATCGTCTTTGACGGCTACTATTTTCCCATAAAGACCTCCGATAGTCTTTATCATCTTTCCGGGCTGCAGGCTGGCCAGCATAGCCTCCATCTGCTTCTTTCTCTTTCTCTGGGGAATAACCATTACGAGGATAATAAAAACTACCATCACAAGCGGCAGTAATAAAGAAGAAAGACCGTTTGCATCTACCTGTGGCATCCTTTGTACCTACCTTTTCATGTATTACAGTTACCTATACTATAGGAAAATAGCCAAATAATCAACTGTTTTTTATTCATATCCGCATATTTTGCAGATTAATCATTGCTACGATGTGCTTACTGTATTAGGATTTTACTCACCGTTTTTATAGTTCTCAAAAAAATCCTTTTTAAACTCCGGGAATACGCTGTTCTCTATTGCGCTGCGGATATCGGCAATAAGTCTTACCGTGGCTCGGATATTGTGTATGCTAAGCAGCGTTGCTCCAAGTATCTCGTTTGCCTTTATCAAATGCCGCACATAGGCGCGGGAAAAGTTGCGACACGTATAGCAGTCGCAGCCTTGCTCTATGGGCATAAGATCCCGCGAATATTGTGCATTGCGGATAACCAGCCGACCGCGCCGCGTTAATGCCGTTCCGTTTCGCGCGATGCGCGTTTGCAGAACACAGTCAAACATATCTATTCCGCGAGCCACACCGTCTACAATGCAGTCGAAAGAACCTACACCCATAAGATATCTCGGCTTTGTCTGCGGCAGCAGCGGTACCGTTACGTCCAGCATATCGTTCATAATCTCTTTAGGCTCCCCAACGCTTAACCCCCCAATAGCGTTGCCCGGAAAGTCCATACCGGCTATGGCAGCGGCGCTCTCGCGCCGAAGGTCGGCAAATGTGCTTCCCTGTACTATTCCGAACAGCGCCTGGTCAGAACGCGTTTTTGCATCTTTGCAGCGCTGCGCCCAGCGGTGTGTGCGCTCCATAGCGGCTGCGGCGGTATTGTATTCCGCCGGGTATGCTGTGCACTCATCAAATGCCATTATTATATCCGCTCCCAAGGCCTCCTCAATTTCTATGGCTTTCTCCGGCGTGAGCATATGTTTTGAGCCGTCAAGATGAGAGCTAAACTGTGCACCCTGTTCGGTAATTTTCCGCAGCGAACCCAAGGAAAATACCTGAAAACCGCCGCTGTCCGTCAGTATAGGCTTATCCCACGCCATCATTCTGTGCAGCCCGCCTGCCAAAGCCACAACATCGTGCCCCGGACGCAGATAAAGATGATACGTGTTGGCAAGCACAATCTCCGCTCCCGTATCTTTTACCTGCGCCGGCGTTAACGCTTTTACAGTGGCCTGAGTGCCTACAGGCATATATACCGGCGTTTTTATTGTTCCGTGCGGCGTATCTATCTGCCCGGTACGCGCAAGGGTGTTCTTGCATTTAGTATGTATTGTAAAACGCATATGTCCTCCGTTACAGTATCAGCATAGCGTCACCAAAGCTGAAAAAACGATATTTTTGTTCCACTGCCTTTTTGTAAAGCTCAAGCGTCTGCTCGTAGCCTGCAAAAGCGCATACAAGCATTATAAGCGTTGATTCGGGCAAATGGAAATTTGTCAGCAGAGCGTCTGCCGCTAAAAATCGGTAGCCCGGCGTGATAAAAATATCGGTGTAGCCGCTGCCCGCCCTGATAATGCCGTTTTTGTCTGCTGCAGATTCAAGCGTCCGCATGCTGGTGGTGCCGACCGCGATTATTCGTCCGCCTTTGCCTCTCGCCTCGTTGATAATATCCGCAGTCTGCTGCGAGAGCTCATAATACTCCGAATGCATTATATGGTCTTTAATATTTTTGACCTTGACGGGGCGGAATGTGCCGAGCCCTACGTGCAGGGTAAGCCGCGCTGTCTTAACACCGCTTTTTTCAATTTTGTCAAACAGTTCCGAAGTAAAGTGCAGACCGGCTGTCGGCGCAGCAGCAGAACCCTCTTTTTTCGCATATATTGTCTGATACCTGTTTTTGTCGCTAAGTTTTTCGTGTATATAAGGTGGCAGCGGCATCTCGCCTATAGCGTCAAGCAGCTGTTCGAATACGCCTTCAAAATAAAACCGTACCTGTGCCACTCCGTCCTGTTTCTTGTCTTTAATAACTGCGTACAGTTTATCAGAAAACTCAACTGTATCTCCAATCCTAAGCTTTCTGCCCGGTCTTAGCAGCGCTTCCCAGTCGGTAAAAGACAAACGGCGCAGCAGCAAAACCTCGCATATTCTGCCGGTTCCGCGTTTTTTACCGAAAAGTCTTGCGGGAATAACTTTGGTATCATTAAGCACCAGTACGTCGCCGTTGGATAAGTATTGTACAATATCGTAAAACGACCTGTGTGCGGTTTTTTGTGTCGCCCTCTCGTATACAAGAAGCCTGGAAAAGTCGCGCCTTTCTATGGGAGTCTGCGCAATTAGGCTTTCGTCAAGGTCGTAGTAAAAGTCGCTGGTCTTCAATCATTCCTCCGTTAAGTCAATACGCATCTGAAGATTTGAGCCGTTGCAGGGACAACCCAAATGCGCATAAGCAAGCTGCGTTGCTACGCGCCCGCGCGGAGTTTTGCTGATAAATCCAAGCTGTATCAAAAACGGCTCGTATACGTCCTCTATTGTGACGCTTTCCTCGTTTGTGGCGGCACACAGCGTATCCAGCCCGACCGGTCCTCCGCCGAACTTGTGAATAATCGTTTCCAGTATTACCTTATCCACGCCGTCAAGCCCTATCTCGTCAACCTCAAGCTGCTCTAACCCATAGCGCGCTATATCCAGTGTAACGCGCCCTTCGCCTTTTATATCCGCGAAATCGCGCACTCGCTTTAAAAGCCTGTTTGCCACGCGCGGCGTCCCGCGCGAACGCGATGCTATCTCTATTGCGGCATCCGAGTCTATACTAATGTTCAGTATACCCGCGGAACGCATTATAATTGCTCCGAGTTCTTCGGCGCTGTACATCTGCAGCCGATTAATTACCCCGAAACGGTCTCTTAAAGGGGATGTGAGCATTCCCGCCCGGGTAGTTGCGCCTACCAGCGTGAAAGGCTGCAGCCCCAGCCGTAATGTGCGCGCAGAAGGACCCTTCCCGATTATTATATCCAGCGCGAAATCTTCCATAGCGGGGTACAGTACTTCCTCTACGCTGCTGTTTAAACGGTGTATCTCGTCAATAAACAGCACATCGCCTTTATTAAGATTGGTCAGTACGGAAGCCAAATCCCCCGGGCGCTCTATTGCTGGACCGGAAGTTACGCGTATACCCGCTCCCATCTCTGACGCTATTATATATGCAAGCGTAGTTTTGCCAAGTCCGGGAGGACCGTACAGCAGCACGTGGTCTAGTGATTCACCGCGTTTTTTTGCCGCGCCTATAAAAACCCTTAGGTTCTCTTTGACTTTTTGCTGACCAATGTATTCACTCAGCGTAGCCGGCCTTAAAGATAACTCGCTGACAGCATCCGCTTCGCTGTATTGAGCAGACACTATCCTGTTCTCGTCCAATTATTACTCCTCCCCTATGTGCCCATACGTTTTAATGCCAGAAGTATAAGCTCTTCCGTTGTATCCGCGAGGTTCCGAACGGAAGATACCGCACGCACCGCTTCGGCACGGTTATACCCCAAGGACACAAGAGCGCTTATAGCCTCGGCCTCTTTGCCCGCGGTTTGCGCCGATTCACCGCCGGTATCCAGAATTTCCGCGGTTTGTATGCTTCCCGATAGATCTATTATAATGCGCTGTGCGGTTTTTTTGCCTATGCCGGAAACTTTTGTTAATGCGCTTTCGTTGGATGTGATTATGGCAGCGGCAAGTTCGCTTACTTTCATCGCGGAAAGCACGGCTAACGCCGCCTTAGGGCCTATGCCCGACACGCCCGTTAAGCGCACGAACATTTCTTTTTCCTCCGGCGTGACAAAGCCATATAGCGTGTGCGAATCTTCACGCACTATAAACCGGCAGTAAAGCTTGGCTTGCTGTCCAGTCTTTATGCGCAGCAGCGACTGCGCCGTGGTATAAATGCAGTAGCCGATACCTCCTGTTTCAATAACAGCGCGGTCGGTCTCAGTGCTTATTACCTCGCCTTTTATGTACTCGTACATATAAACCTCTTATTTAATCCGGAATTTGTCCGCGAAACGGCTCGAATTCGCGTGGCATATAGCACATGCCACAGCGTCAGCCGCATCATCAGGCCTGATAACGTCTTGCAGCCTAAGCAGCACGCGCACCATCTGCTGTACCTGGTTCTTGTCCGCATGGCCGTAGCCCGTGATCGCCTGCTTTATCTGCATAGGCGTATACTCAAAAAGCTGTGCGCCGGTGGAAAACGCTGCCGCCATAGCGGCTCCTCGCGCCTGTGCGACCTGTATAACCGTCTTTGTATTGCGCCCGGAAAAAAGCTCCTCAAACGCTATACAGTCTGGCGCATGTTTGGCAATCAGCGCTCCTATATTTTCGTATATTATTTTCAGCCGTCGCGGCAGCGGCATACCCGCCTCGGTAACTATTGTACCACATTCTATAAGAGAAAGGCAGTTATCACGAAACAGCAGTACGCCGTAGCCCATAAGAGCCAGTCCGGGGTCAATACCCAAAATTACCATACGTACTTCCTTTTTTTATTATCTGAGCAATTAATATCAAAAAGCATAAAAACCTTTTTTCATGGTTTTAACAATTCAAATATTATTGCGTCAAAGAAACGCCTGCAGAACGACAAATCGTCTGTATCGTGCACCGTCCAGCCTACCAGCTTGCCCCCGAGCAGCCGCACAATCCGCAGACCAATATGCTTTCTGGCATCCTCGTGTCTGTATGATACAAAATGCGGACGCCCAAGCACGTTCGCCAAGAGAGCTGACAGCATTGCTCCCTGATAGGCAGGGATATTTTTGTACTGTCTGCGCCCCGCCGCAAGCTGCCCCCGCACAACTTCTGGCCTGTTTTTATAAAACCACCTTACAATCATCGGATGGAAAGACTCTATGCAGTATTCTCCCCTGTAACCGTCAAGCATCTCCGCCGTTTTCTCGCACAGCGTTTTGTTGTTCCAGCCGTTTTTTAGTTCCACCACAAGCGGACAGCGCCCGGCGACTTGCTGTAAAACTTCGCTGAAAAGCATAATCCTCTCATCGGTGTCAAGCAGCCGATATTCTAAAAGCTGTTTATATGTGCTATCCCCCACTCTTATTTTAACGCCGCACATACGCAGTAAATCGTCATCATGAAAAACTATTAATTCTCCGTCGGATGTTATATGCACATCCAGCTCAATTCCGTAACCCGCCTTAACCGCGGCTTCAAACGCCGCGGCCGAATTTTCGGGTACTGCGCCGTCTTTGGTGTGAAGCCCCCGGTGCGCATAATAAGTATCCTTAAACAAACCGCGGCTGTTTTCCGTCACGCGTTTCGGAGAAATAAGATAAATATATACGCCCAGTAAAGACAATATACTTATTGCTATAATCAAGCCCATATCAATCTGCCGCACCCATTGTTTCAAGCTTTGACGCGGGTGCGGGCGGTTTTGAGTCTCCGTGTTTTACCTTAGCCATCGTTATAAACGCAAGCGCAACAAACAAGGCTCCGTACGGAAGCAGCGTATAGTAACCCACATGATCCAGCAGCGCCCCTGAGAGTATAGGCGTTACAATCTGGGCAGCCATAGAAAAAGTATAATAATACCCGGTATATCTGCCTACACTTGCACCTTTAGACATCTCAAGCACCATAGGCAGCGAGTTTACATTAATGCATGCCCAAGCCACTCCCGCCAGACCAAATGAAACATACATAAGTGGGGAAAACTCGGTATAGGCCGATGCGGTGGCAAACACCGCGGAAAGCAGCACAACGCCGAACAGTATGCTCTTTTTCCTGCCTATTTTCGTTGATATAAAGCCAACGGGCAAAAATGTAACAGTTGCCGCAATAATAGCGACCATAAGTATCAGCGAGGCCTGGCCTTCTTCCATACCGAGGGCATTAACCGCGTATTTGGAAAAAGCAGTAGTCACCGCATTATAGCCCATAAACCATAATGATATCGAAATAAGAATAAGCGCCATGCTTTTACGCACGTCTGAAGGAAGCTTTTCTTTCTTTATGTCAATTTCCGCGCCTTCTTTGGCCTCTTCCGCATCAATTCCCATTGCGGCGCTGTCACTGCGCATTTTCTTTACCAGTTTTGGTTCGTTAATAAAAGATTTTAATGCCAATGTACCTATTATCATAATACCCGCCGTTGCTATGAAAATCGGCCAGTAGTTTGCGTTTGGATCTTTGGTATCCGGCGCCAGAAAAGAATTTAGCAGCAATATCACCGCACCGCCAAGAGCGCCCATAAGATTGATAACGGCGTTCCCTTTTGAACGCAGGGGTTTAGGAGTTATATCCGGCATTAGCGCCACCGCAGGTGAACGGTAAACCGCCATTGCCAGCAGAACAAGCCCCAGCGCTAACATGAAGAATATGATACTGCCCATATGTGCTGCTAAGGGAAGCGCCATCATAAACAGCACCGCCGCAATTGTGCCGAATACAACAAACGGCATCCTGCGACCGATAGACGTATTAGTCCTGTCGGATATAGCGCCGAAAAGGGGCAGTAACAGCAGCGCGATAATATTGTCAGCAGACATAATAAAACCGGAGGTGGTATGGTCGATACCGAATCTGTTATACAATATAAGCGGAATGATAAAGTCGTAAAGCTGCCAGAATGCAGATATGGTTAGAAACGCAAGCCCTGCAATAAAGGTATATTTATAATTGAGCCTCATCGCCGTTCTCCTGTTTTTATTTATATACTATCATTGCATACGCCTTTTTACAACGAAAACGAATTTTTATTCCAACGAAAAAAGAGCCATTATAACGGCTCTTCTCTGAATGCTTCTGCTATTTTTGTTTTTTCTTTGCGACATTTACCATGCCCGCAAACGCAGTTTTGTCGTTGACGGCCATATCCGCTAATATTTTTCTGTTTACCGCAACGCCCGCGCGCTTTAAGCCGTTTATAAGGCGGGAGTAGCTTAAACCGTTTACGCGCGCCTCGGCATTGATACGCGTGATCCAAAGGCGGCGGAAGTCTCTCTTTTTCAGTTTGCGGCCTACATAGGCGTATCGCAGCGAGCGCATCACGGCGGGGTTAGCCGCTCTGAATTGCTTGGACTTCGCACCGAAATATCCTTTCGCAAGCTTTAAAACTTTCTTATGCTTTTTACGGGCATTTATTGCCCCTTTTACTCTAGCCATTCTCGTTTCCTCCTGTGCTGACTATTTATAAGGAATAAGCTGCTTTATGTTCTTTTCCTCTTGTGCAGTTATATACGTACCCTGCCTTAAGTTTCTCTTCCTCTTGGCGCTTTTTTTATTCAGTATATGACTTTTATAGGCTTTGGCTCTCTTGACCCGCCCGCTTTTAGTCAACGAAAACCTTTTGGCCGCGCCTCTGTGCGTTTTAATTTTTGGCATTGCTGCTTCGTCCTCCTTGTTAGTTCTTTGGTGCTAATATCATGAACATACTCCGGCCTTCAAGCTTTGCACTTTTCTCCATCAGGGCATTCTCCTGCACCATAGAATAGAAAAGCTCCATAACTTGCCTTCCTTGATCTGTATGTGTCATCTGCCTTCCTCTAAAGCGCAGCGATACTTTTACCTTATCGCCCGCCTTTAAAAACTTGCTTACGCATTTTGCTTTTACGTCAAGGTCGTGCTTGTCTATAGTAGTTGACAGGCGCATTTCTTTTATCGTTATTACATGCTGGTTTTTTTTCGCTTCCTTTTGCTTTTTTGCCTGTTCAAACTTATATTTCCCGTAATCCAGTATCTTACATACTGGCGGCTGTGCACCAGGGGAAATTTTAACAAGATCAAGCCCTCTCTCTTGTGCAATCTCCATCGCCTCACGCGCAGACATAATCCCAAGCTGTTCTCCGTCTTCGGAAATTAGCCTCACGTTTTTATCTCTAATCTGCTCGTTAATCTGATGATCGTTTGCTATTGTAAACACCTCCGATTTTTTATTTCAGATTATGGTCAATTCGCTAAATTTATGTTTTAAGCGAAAACAAAAAACGGGTCCTCAAACCCGTTTACTCTTATCACTTAAACTGCTTACCGTGCCTAGCATTATGCCGGCAGGTGAGAAACGGGCTGTTTCTGCTTTTAAGCAAACGAATAATATCACAGTTACTCCTTATTGTCAACAGCTTGCGCCGGCAAGATATCCGGTGGAAAAAGCTATCTGAAGATTGTACCCGCCGGTTAATGCATCTGCGTCTATTACCTCGCCTGCAAAGTATAGCCCTTTGCACATTTTGCTTTGCATTGTTGACGGGTCTATCTGCGCCAGTTTCACTCCGCCGCGCGTTATAACCGCTTCCTGCACAGGGCGCTTGGAGCGAACCGAAAACACCAGCTGCTTTAACGCTTTGCACAAAGCCGAGCGTGACGCGCGCGTAATAGAATGCACGGGCATATTCATCGGTATTCCCGACTGTGCAGATATTAGCGGGGAAAGCGCAGACGGTATAAGCCCTTTTAGTACGCTTTGAAACTGTTTATTGGATTGTTCGGCAAAATCGCGCAGAATACGGGCATCAAGAGTTTTCTCACCAAGCGCCGGTTTTAAATCTACAGATACTGAATAACCTTTTTTGTTGTCCATATAAGCGCTGGCGCTCAAGACCAGAGGGCCCGAAATACCCGAGTGAGTAAACATCATTTCACCCTGGTCCTTGTATATTCTCCGTCCGTCCTTGAAAAGCGTAAAACCGATATTCTTAAGAGTAAGACCCGCAAGAGAAACGGTATCCTCGTTAGTATCCAATGCAACAAGCGATGCGGAGGGTTCCGTCACATTGTGTCCGGCCGCCTTTGCGAATATGTATCCGTCTCCCGTTGACCCTGTGGACGGATACGAAACCCCGCCTGTTGCTACTACCACACTATCAAAGCAAAGCTTTTTGCCGCCGCAGTTGACGCCGGCAATGCGCCCTTTTTCTATTACCAGCGAATCCGCTTTTGTGTTAAGCTTAACGCAAACCCCAACGCTTACAAGCGCCTTTGACAGTGTTTTGATAACGTCGCTTGATTTATCCGATACGGGGAATATGCGCCCTCCCCGTTCGGTTTTCACGGCAAGCCCGAACTGCTCCAGCAGCTGCAAAAGCCTCGTATTATCGAATGTATAGAACGCGCTGTACAAAAAAGCGCCGCCTCTAACGACGCTGTCAAAAAAGTCTTCTATAGGAACTGCGTTTGTTATGTTGCACCGCCCTTTTCCGGTAAGGTAAAGCTTTTTGCCAAGTTTTTCGTTTTTCTCAAGCAGTGTTACACAATGTCCGTTTTCTGCCGCGGCGTAAGCCGCCATCATTCCCGCCGGTCCTCCGCCGATAACGCAGACGTTTCCCATCAGTTTATATCCTTGCCCGTATATACCTCATGCTTGCGCCATAAGTCTTCCAGCATCTCAAAATTAGTCTTTAGCCCGTCCTTCTTGCGCATTCCTATAAGAAGTGCGAGCGCGCTTAAAACGCTCATCGGCGCAACAAGGGAATCTACAAACAGGTTCATATCCGAATAGACAAACAGGTTTTCATCGGAAATCTTGGCCAGAGGCGATAACGCGTTGTCTGTGACGGCTATTATCTTTGCCCCGTTATTTCGGGCGAAGCTTGCGCCGTCTACGGTTCGGGATGAATAACGCGGGAAGCTGATGGCAATAACAAGGTCTCCCTCTCTGGCATGCATAAGTTGCCCGAATATATCTCCGCCGGCGCTCGATGTTACAAGACTTGTTTTGCTGATTATATAGTTTAAATAATACCAGAAAAACTGTGCGAGCGGCGCGCTTGAACGCAAGCCCACAATGTAAACATAGTTTGCTTGCAGTATGCAGTCGGCTGCTTTCAGCATCATATCGTAATCTAAAACCTCTCTTATATGCCGAAGGCTGGTAATATCGTTTCGCAGCGACCATCTAGCCAAATCTTCTTCGGGTATATCCTCGCCAAGCCCCATACGCTGCACGTTTGTCAGCCGCGAACGGATAAGCTTCTGCAGCTTTTTTTGCAGTTCCGGGTAGCCGTCGTATCCAAGCGCGCAGGCAAAGCGCACTACAGTAGATTCGCTTACCCCTACAGTATCGCCCAGCTTGGCCGCCGTTATAAAAGCCGCGGTATCATAATGGTTTATTATATATGATGCAATGGCTCTGTGCCCTTTGCTCATTTTTGATTGCTGTTCTTCAATGACTTTGATAATATCGTTTTCTTGCATATTTCCTCCTACAAGATACGGTTGTATACGATATTATTGTAACATGATTTGCTCAAGTTTGCAATTCCAGTTTTTCAATCTTGCATTCAAGTGCTTTTATCTTGTCCCTTGCGGTAAAATCGTGTTTTATTGGAGTTATGGTTGCAAAGCCCCTTTCAATAAGAGAGGCATCGGTATCTTTATCACCGCTTATCTCGCGCATAGAACCTGTAATCCATATATATTTGTTACCGCGAGGGTCTTCCCTCAGTTCCACGGAATCGTCATATACAGTGTGCGCCTGCACAGCCGCTTTCAACCCTTTTATCCTGCAAAGCGGCAAATCCGGCACGTTTAAGTTGTAAAGCACATCATCATGCGCTCCTTCAAACAGTCCGCCGTCAATAAGCCTTGCCGCAATCTCGGCTGCAGAATCAAAATGAACCGGCGCGTGCGCAGCAATCGATACCGCAAGCGCCTTATAGCCCATAATAACGGCGTCAAGCGCCGCCGCGACGGTACCCGAATATATAATATCCGAACCGAGGTTAGGCCCGTGATTTATTCCCGAAACAACAATATCTGCTTTTCCCTGCATAAGGTGGCTTAACCCAATCTTAGTGCAGTCTACGGGAAGCCCGTCCACCACATAACAGTTTGCGCCCTCAAGACCTGCATATTCCGTCTTTTTGGCACGGAGCGGGCGGTATATTGTGATGGCGTGGGAAGTCGCACTTTTTTCGGATTCGGGCGCAACAACCGTGACTTCATGGTTGCGCGCAAGACGCGCTGCCAAAGTGCGCAACCCTTTTGCATGTATGCCGTCGTCGTTGACAATAAGTATGCGCATATTCTCCCTCCGCCTCACATTCTATCGTAAGGCGATTGATGCTGTCAACGCGGGTTTAAGCGAAAAGCCACCAAACCATTATCCGCCGAAAAGCATTTAAGAAATTTAGCACATCAACGCTCTGGCCTGTTATTGCATCGACTCGCCCAATTTCCTTGCCATCGAGCAAAATCTTAAGATATCCTAATACTTCTCCCTCTTCAAGTGGGGCGCGTATATCTTCCAGCAGCACGAGTTCTTTTTCCAGAGAACCCTCCTTACCTTTTTCTAAAAGCAGAGAGAATTCTTTTGCTGCGTATACGTTAATAAACGGCTGCGTTCCGCCCGACACAGCAAGATTGCCTGCAAGCTGCTGTCCCTGCCGGACTACAGTTTTTGACGTAAACCCTGCGAATGCATAATCGAAAGCGCCTTTTGCTTCATCAAACCGCGTAGCACTGTTAGGTGCCCCCAGCGAAACATAAATGAAGCGGCCTCCTTCTCTTTTAACTGTTGCGGCAAGACAGTATCCGGCTGACGCAGATGAACCAGTAGCAAACCCGTCGCAGCCTTCGTAGAAACGCACAAGACGGTTCTGGTTAACCATTTCCGTTTCGCGCCCGTCGGGGTGAATGTAGTTCTCCATCCAAATACCGCTGAACTTATAGGCTAAATCATATTTTAACAGTTCGCGGCATATGGCTGCTGCGTCTCTTGCGCTCATTTTATTTGCCGTTCCTAAGCCCGTCGCGTTTTCAAAACTTGCGCCAAGCCCCAGTACCTGAGCTTTTTTGTTCATCATCTCTACGAATGCCTGCTCGCTTCCGGCGATTTTTTCTGCCAGGGCAACGCACGCGTCATTAGCGCTGCACACCACTGCCGCCTTTAACAGGTTTTCTGCGATGTGGTTAGTATTAGCATCCAGAAACACTCTCGTTCCGCGCATAGACGCAGCATGCGAGCTTATTGTAACGGTGTCGGAAAGAGAAAGACGACCGGTTTTCTCCGATTCGCAAAAAAGCAGCAGTGACATTATTTTGGATACGCTTGCGCATTCAAGCTGTTCATCCGCATTAAGTTCATAAAGAACGTCGCCGGAGCCAGCGTCTATAAGTATTGCTGCCTTTGCTTTAGAGTCAAAGCCTGCCGCCGCGGCCTTTGGCGCCGCACACAGAAGGATTACGGCCGCAACAGCGATAAATATTTTTTTCATATTTGATATCTCCTGTTTTTTTATAGTTTTTCCGAAAGGCTATAAGCATATTCTTTGCAATTCCTCCGTTGAATCTTGAACAGCGGCTGATGATAGTATATAATTTGAAGATATGAATACTATAATAAAAAATAAGTTATTTTTGCTTGCCTTAGTACTTTTTATTTTATCTGGTTGTGCGCCGTCCGCCGAAGAAACAGAGAGGGAACGCGCGTATTACGAGCATAAGTACGCAGGCGAAGAAGAACCTCAAGGCGATATAGCGAGGTTGATGGATTTACTTGACGGGTGCATCGGGGGGCAATATGTTTTCGGCGGTCAGGGGAATGCCATTACTGACGAGTTTATTGATAATACGTATGATATATACCCCGATTACTTTGACGGCGGGCGGCTGGAATACTTTCGCGGTATAGCTTCGGCTGCGCAGCGTGAAGGGCACCGTTTTCCTCAGGACTACTGCTGGGACTGCAGCGGGCTTTGGTGGTATGCAGCCAACGAGCTTGGATTCTACGACAAATATACTGACAGGACGGCTCACGATACATACAACGATTACTGCATGCCTGTTGCAAAAGAAGAGCTGCGCCCCGGTGATTTGGTATTTGTAACAAACCCCGAAGGGCGTATAGTGCATATGGGAATAGTCGGCCGCCACGGATTTATTTATGAGGCTGTAAGCGGGTTCTGTGGTGTTGTGCTAAAACGCACTATTGACAAGAGGGTATATTACGACATAGTGCGCGGCGGCGTTATTCAGAATAATAACTGGAACACGTTCGGCCGTCCGAAGATATTTGAGTAGTATCATCAATTTCACTTTTACAGTATGAATAAAAAACATGGAATCCCTATTGCTGCATCACGGGAAACCATGGTTTTATAAATAAGCTTTTTAAATAATATTTTATTCGTTTCTCAAGTCAGCGTCCGCGGCTGCCGCAACCTGCTTTGCAATGCTGTCCATCGTATCATTAATCTGCTTGTCGGCAACAACAAGCCCCTCGTTAGTTATCTGGGAGAGTTCAGCAGCCATGGGCAGCTCTCCTAATAGCCGTACGCCGCTGCGTTTTTGGAAATCGTCCTGAGCGTCGCCAAAAAGCCGTATTTCCTTGCCGCACTCGGGGCAGGTAAGCAGGGCAAAGTTTTGCACTACTCCAAACAGCCTTATTTTCATCATCTCAACCATTTTTACCGCTTTTGATACTATCATAGAAACCATGTCCTGCGGTACGCTGACGATTACCATGCCGCTTAAGGGAATAGACTGCATTACGGTAAGCGGAACATCGCCCGTTCCGGGCGGCATATCAATTATAAGATAATCAAGCTCTCCCCAGAAAACCTCTTCCCAGAACTGTTTAACTGTTCCGGCAAGTATCGGTCCGCGCCAGATAACCGGCTGCATTTCGTCTTCAAGCAGCAGATTTAACGACATCACGCTTATTCCCGAAGCTTTAGCGGGCAAAAGCCCCATTTCGCTCTGTTCAATTTTTGCATCTTTTATCCCAAGCAGCCGGGGTATGCTAGGCCCTGTTATATCCGCATCTAATATGCCCACTTTATAGCCCTGCTCTATAAGCGCTTTTGCAAGCAGCACCGAAACCGTGGATTTTCCCACACCGCCTTTGCCGCTCATCACTCCTATAACACGCTTTACATTGCTGTATGGATTATTTTTTATGCTGCAGTTTTCCGTATCGCTGCATTTGCCCTTAGACGGGCAGTTGTCACAGTCTGCCATAGTTGTTTACTCCTTTTATGTCATATGTCACTTATAAATAGTATGCGTACGCTGCCGCTTTGTCAATAAAAACAAAAAAAATTATTTGACATATGCCCATTACCGATATATAATGATATTGGTTTTGGGTATATGCCTATATTATAATTGGAGGAGGTTTATAAAATGCCGGGATTTGATGGAACAGGCCCCATGGGCGAAGGCCCGGGTACCGGAGGCGGTTTTGGCATCTGCGGAGCGGCACGCAAGCAAAGCATCGGCTGTGTCGGTTATGCGCGGCGCGGCAGATGTAGCGGAAGGCGTTTCGGTACATCTGGTGGCAACAGTGCAGAAGTTATCAAGCTTCGCAGACAGATTGCCGAGCTTACTGATAAACTGCGGTCTACACAGAAAGATACGGATATATAGACTGCTTATTTATCAAATAGTTTTGAGATTATTATCTTATTATGATAAAATAGTCCCATATGACGGGACTGTTTTATTTTTGAGGAGATTGCTTATGCCAAGGCCGCGGAAACAAAAGATTATATGCTCTATGCCCGAGTGCAGCGTATTCGGACCGCAGGGAGCCGGGGAAACCGGAGACCCGGTAGTTCTCAGCGTCGAAGAATATGAGACGATAAGACTCATTGACCACGAGGGAATGGACCAGGCACAGTGCGCCAATGAGCTGGGAGTGGCACGATCTACCGTGCAGCGCCTTTATACAGATGCACGGGCAAAAATAGCTAAGAGTCTCGTTGATGGCCGTATTCTTAATATTCGCGGCGGAGATTACAAGCTTTGTCCCAAACATAAAGACCCGTCTTTATGCGAGAACTGCGGCAGGCGGCACGTACGCCGCAGACACGGCTTTTAAGATAATGCTAATAGATCTTACGTTCTGCGTTTCAAAAAGTCATATTGATAAGGCTTTTGCCAACGAAAAAATGACGGCATTCGGACATATTGGAACTCATTTTGACGTTACGGATAAAAGTTTCGATTTGCAGCATGCTATATGCCCCGCCATAGTTTTTGACGTATCAAATGCCGGCAAAGATATTGATTCTCTGCCGCTCTGTGATATTTCCGAGGGCGATTTTGTGATGCTTTACACCGGATTTATTGATAAAACGCCTTACGGCACTCCGCAATACTTTTCTGACCACCCTCAGCTTTCATTGGCGCTTATAGACTCTCTGCTTGATAAGCGCGTTCGCTATATAGGCATAGACGCAGCGGGCATAAGGCGAGGTGAGCAGCATACACCCATGGACAAATACTGCGCGCACAGGGGTGTTTTCGTTATAGAAAATCTGTGTAACCTGCAGCAAGTGCTG
>CAZSMH010000028.1:0-19779 GCA_964607965.1 uncultured Christensenellaceae bacterium | reverse complement strand
CAGTACCATATTTTATGTACGCAACCGGTATTGATGGAAATGAAAAAGGGTGTGCTTACGGCTTTAAGCCAAAGGTTGGTGGCACGGGCGGAGAAGAAGCAGGCAAGGAAAGTGCTTGCAGACGAGAGCGAAAGCGCCGCAATGTGAGTACAAATAAAGGAGATGGTTTTGTGCGTATAAGGGTATCTATCACAAAGTCAATAATAAGAAAGGCCGCTGTATATTTTTTGCTGCTAAGCTTTAGTCTATTCGGTTGCAGCCCAAATGTCGGTTTAAATATACCTTTGGAAGGAGATAGCGTTGCTGTAGAAAAAATTCCGACGCCAGATATAAACAGCTCTAATATATACGATAGAGATTCCGTATATATGTATGATGATGAAGAGTCAATCGTAACCATGTATCTGACAGTACGCAAGGGTAATAAGTCCGAAGGAACCGATCATACATGGGAAGAGATAAACATGTATTCGGTATACGATTATGAGAACATGGGAGTGGACCGCTACAAAACGGAGGCGATACTTCAGGTTGGAGACGAAAACGGCCTTGTTGCAGGCGAATTGGGATTCGGCCTGAAAGTGCCAAATTCAACAGTGCAGGTAAGGGGTCAAAGTACATCCAGAAGCCCGCAAAAATCGTATAAAATTACGCTTAAAGAAAATGCCGGCGAATGGCGCGACCAGCGCACTATATCGCTTAACAAGCATGTTTATGACGGGCTGCGTTTCCGCAACAAGCTTTGTTACGATTTGATAAAGGGAATCCCTGATATGATAAGCCTAAGGACGCAGTTCGTTCATTTATATGTTAAGGATGAAACAAAGGAAGTGCCGGATGAAGGGTTTGTGGATTACGGTCTTTTTACACAGGTGGAGCAGCCTAATACAAGGTTTTTGAAAAATCACGGATTGGATACCGGTGCGCATTTTTATAAGATAAATTTCTTTGAGTTTTATAGATATGAAGATGCCATAAAGCTCGAAAGCGATCCTGCGTTTAACAAGGCAGAATTTGAAAAGCTGCTGGAAACAAAGGGAGATAATGACCACTCGAAGCTGATTAAAATGCTGGAAGATTTAAACGATTATACAAAGCCAATTGGGCCCATTTTCGAAAAGTATTTTAATGCGGATAACTACTTTACGTGGCTGGCGTTTAATATATTAACCGGCAATACAGATACGCAGAGCAGGAACTATTATTTGTACAGCCCCTTAAACAGCGATACATGGTACTTTATTGCATGGGATTGTGACGGAGCGTTCCCAAGGCAGGAAAACGCACTTAAAAAAGAGTCATCAGATTGGGGTTTTGAGGCGGGAATATCAAATTACTGGGGAGACGTACTGCACAATCGGGTTCTGCGTGAGGAAAAATATCGCAAGATGCTTGACGAAAAAGTACTGGAGATGAAAGAATACCTCTCGGCCGAAAGAATAAATGCAATGGCAGATAAGTACAGGGCTGTTGTTGAGCCGTATGTATACTCCATGCCCGATGCAATGTATGCACGTCTTACACAGAGCGAATTCGATTCTGTTGCTAATACTCTGGCAGACGAATTAGAGCTTAGCTATCAAATGTATATGGAAGATTTAAAGCGGCCAAGACCTTTTTACCTGGATGTGCCGCGGGTTACGGAAAACGGCACTTACTATAGATGGGATGTAGCTTACGCGGAACAGGAGAGCAATATCACGTATTCTTTTGAACTTGCAAAAGACTATTTGTTCGAAGAACCTGTTTATAAAGAAGAAGGTTTGGTATTCCCCGAAATCACGCTTGATAATCTGGAACCCGGGCAGTATTTCTTTAGGGTATATGCAACGAATGACAAAGGATATTCTCAGCCCGCTATGGTTTATTATGTCGATACGGATTATGTTAAACATTACGGCGTCCAATGTTTTTACGTTCTTGAAAACGGAGAAATCGAATTAGAGGTGAGAACGGATGCTGGTTGATATACATCGCAATTACAGCCCAAAATTTAGGCACGAGCTTAAATATTTAATAACTCCGGGTGACGCGCAGTTATTAAAACAGCGGCTCGGCGTACTTTTAAGCAGAGATGAAAATGCTGGCGAATCCGGTGTTTATAAGGTGAGAAGCATTTATTTTGACGATTATAATAACAGCGCCTATGAAGAAAAACTTATGGGAGTTTTCTCGCGTAAAAAATACCGCATAAGAGTATATAACGACAGTGATAAGACTATACACTTGGAACGGAAAATTAAACGGGGGAGCTATGTATCCAAACAGCATGCAATTCTTACCCGTGAGCAAGTCCAAATGATAATAAACGGGGAATGCCTGTTTTTGCTGGAAAATCAGCAGCAGCTTTGCCGGGAGTTTTATTATGAATGTATAACAAAAATACTGCGGCCGCGCGTAATGGTGGATTACGAGAGAGAGCCGTATATATGTGTGCTTGGCGATGTACGCATTACTTTTGATACGGATGTCCGCGCAGCTTTGCTAAAGCTTGATTTATTTGATGCCAAGCTGCCTGCGCTTAATGTGCTTGATTCGGGACAGATTATTATGGAAGTAAAATATACCGAGTTTTTGCCGGCGCTGATAAGAAAGATTCTTCCACAGAGGACAAGCCAGATGCTTGCGGTATCAAAATATGTTTTGGCATGTGATAAAACCGCATTTTTATCGAGGCATTTTTAAATTTATTAAACGAGGTGATTTAAATGGATTCGGCGGTAAGTATAAAGGATGTACTAAAAAGGTCTTTTTTAGAATCGGAGTTGTTTTTCAAAGACTTGACGTGGGAAAAAATTATACAAATACTAATATCGCTATGTATTTCGCTGATAGCTGGGTTAATCATTTACTATATTTATAAGAAGACGTACCGCGGAGTGATTTACAGCCAGACTTTTGCGATTACACTTGTGGGCATGTGCGTTTTAACCTGCATGGTTACTTTAGCAATCAGTACAAATGTTGTATTGTCTCTTGGTATGGTTGGCGCCTTGAGCATAGTGCGTTACCGTACAGCCATTAAAGAACCTATGGATTTGCTGTTTATTTTTTGGACTATAACAGCTGGCATAACTGTAGGCGCTCATATGTACTGGCTGGTACTGGCGGCTTCAATAGTAATGATTATATTGATTTTGCTGCTGGGCCGCAAAAAAACCGGCAAACGGGTTTATATTATGATTGTGCACTATACCGGTGATGACATAAGCGATGAGATTCGTAAGATAATGGCAAAAATAAGGTATATAATAAGATCGAAAACGATTCGCAGGGAAACAACGGAACTTGCGGTGGAGCTGTATACAAGAAAGGATAATCTGGCATTTTTGGAGAGAATACGCGAGCTGGAAAATGTAGAAGACGTGTCATTGGTACAATACAACGGGGAGTATAATGGCTAACAGGCTTTTAATGCTGTTGCTTATGCTGGGTATGCTTTCTTTTGGCACAAATGTGACAGTATACAAGCCGGAAAGTACCGATGATGTTTTACGCAACCCTATGATTGGGTTTGCCCCAAGAGCCGATTACCATGATTTAGTTGCAAGTAATTTAATTGATTGTACGCTTGTTTATGTAGATGTTACCTGGCGGCAGTTGGAACCTCAAAAAGGTGTTTTTGACTTTGAATCAATAGAATCTGACAACAATCTTGACGAGTGGCGCGCTCTTGGGAAAAGGGCAGTGTTTCGTTTCGTCTGTGACATTCCTAAAGACGAAAAACATATGGACATACCCGATTGGCTGTATGAAGAGACGGGCAAAGACGGCGACTGGTACGATACCGAGTATGGCAAAGGTTATTCCCCGAATTACGAAAATGAAACGCTCATTAAATACCACGCAAAAGCTGTGAAGGCGTTGGGCGAACGCTATGGCGGGGATGATTTTTTCTGCTATATAGAGCTTGGCAGCCTGGGGCACTGGGGAGAATGGCACGTCAAATACAGCGATGGTATCAAAAGACTGCCGAAGGAGAATATTCGCGAGCAATATATACTGCCGTATATAGAAAGTTTTCCTAATTCCATGATAATGATGCGAAGGCCGTTTAATGCAGCGAAAAAATATAATTTCGGTATTTTTAACGATATGACAGGGGACAAAGAAGATACCGAAACCTGGCTGGACTGGATTAACAACGGAGGCGATTTTAGTCAGACCGAGGAAAAAAATGCGCTTTCCGCAATGCCTGATGCCTGGAAAATATCGCCCATAGGCGGGGAATTTACAAGCTCTGTTTCAATGAAAAAGCTTCTTGACGAATATTTGGAAACAACTCTCGATCTTATTAACAAATCACACATGTCATTTATCGGGCCTAAATGTCCTTCGGTTAATGAATTAGAGTATAAAGAGGAAATAGAAAAGGTTAAACTCTCGTTGGGCTATCGGCTGCGGATAAAAGGAGCTGTACTGACACAGTTCCCGCTATGTAATGAGCTGAAGGTAAACATATACTGGGTTAACGACGGTATTGCTCCGTTTTATAAAAATTGGGATGTATATCTTTGTCTTTACGACAATGAAGGGACGCAAGTTATAAAAACGCCTATAGACATATCTCTAATAACAATAGTTGATGATACTCCCGTAATCAGCACGACAAGCGTATCCATAGATAATCTCTCTGCGGGAGTTTATGATGTGGGTGTTGCGATTATTGATCCTATGACAAACAGTCCGGGAGTATCGCTTGCCAATAAAATACAGATAGAAAACAATATATATCTGATAGGTTCATGGAAAAATAAAAAAAGTTAAATGGCGAGGCCGTTTTGTTTAAACAGAAAGAGATAAAGTTAATATACTAAATTCAATTTGGACAGTTCATTTGAGCAACGGTAAAGTTCAAACCGCCATGCATCCTTGCACATCTGTTTTATATCACGCTTAGCTACAAAACCCAGTTCGCAGTTTGCTTTGGTTACGTCGGCATAGCTCTCTGCCACATCTCCCTGTCTGCGTCCTGCAATCTTATATGGTATATGGATACTATTTGCTTCTTCAAAGGATTTAACAAGCTGCAGCACCGAAGTGCCTTTGCCTGTACCGAGATTATATATATTTACTCCGCCGGCAAGATGCCTAAATGCTGCTACATGCCCTTCGGCAACATCCATAACATGAACATAATCTCTTACTCCCGTTCCGTCTGCCGTTGGATAATCGTTACCGAAGATTGATAAGTACTTCCTTTTGCCGCTTGCTACCTGAATAATATAAGGTAAAAGGTTATTGGGTGTTCCGTTAGGGCATTCGCCAATAAGACCGCTCTCATGCGCACCCAATGGGTTAAAATATCTTAAAAAACAAACCGATAAGCCAAGGCCAGCCTGTGAAATGTCGGTTAAAATCCGTTCGCACATAGATTTTGTTTCGCCGTAAGGATTTTGTGTCGGCATAAGTTTCATTGTCTCAATAAACGGGACTTTGTTTTCTCCGTATACAGTAGCAGAAGATGAAAACAGCAGCTTTTTAACACCGTGTTTTATGCATGCTCTGCTAATAACCAATGTTGAAACAAGATTATTATAATAATAATGATGAGGCTTTAATACCGATTCGCCTACAGCTTTGTAACCCGCAAAGTGAATCACGCCGTCGAATCGGTGATTATTAAATATATTATCTACTTCCTCTTCATCCGTTACGTCTGATTGATAAAAAACAATGTCTCTGCTAGTAATATTTTCTATATTATAAATAGTATCAATTTTACTGTTATAAAGATTATCCGCAACAACAACCTTATGCCCTGCCAAAAGTAAAGCAACACATGTATGAGATCCAATATATCCGGCGCCGCCGGTAACTAAAATATTCATATTTTATCCTCTTTGCGATATATAAACCTTATCGCTCGCATTAAACAAAAACTGTTAAAAAAGCACGGGTAAATATTTTTCATATTAAAACAAAAAAGCAATTCTTCCAAACATTTTGAATAATATTACACCATATACTTCTATTTATTTATATTATAATACCAACTATCGCCTTAAGACAAGTTAACGTTTCGGAATTTTCTAAGCATTTAAGTGTCCCTGCCATTTAAATATATATTATATAAAATATATTTCATATTTATATTTTTATAAAACCATGTTATAATAATAAAAATAAAATAATTGCTTTGAGCTAACGCGCCTAAAGCTTTGTGCCATGGACGTTAGCCGGGGTATATCCGGAAACAGATATGCCTTCCGTGTTTGAAAAGAAGCGTACTATAATGCGTCTCTTTTCGGATTCACAAAAAGGGGCGTTTTTTGCGCCTTATAATAAAAGGAAAACAAATTATGAAAAGACAACTATGTGTGGTATTGGCAGTACTGATGCTGTTTGCAGTGTTATCCGGTTGTGCTTCCAATGAAGTTCCAAAGACGAAGCTGGCTGCAGATGCGGCAGTAGAAATTTCGGGAGAAGGCATCGGTATAACATTGACAGCTAAAGACATGCAGGCGCGCGAACAGGAAACTATTAAATGCACTAACGTTGATTCAAGCGGCGATGTAAACGAGGTATCGGTTTCGGGTTTCTCTGTGCGCGATATACTTGACGAAAATGGAATCGCAATGGATGAACTTGCATCTATTAACCTTATAGCTTCAGACGGTTATACAGTATTGGTTCCGCCAGAATATTTTACCGATTCGGATGTGTATTTATTACTTAGTTTTGAAGGTGATAATCTTGAGTATCCGAGAAGCTGCATTCCTGACCAGCGCACTATGTATTGGGTTAAGAATATTTGCATAATCGAGATTTTGGGAAAAGACACTGTTGAAGAAACAACAGAAGAATTTGTAAGCCGTATAGATATTTTCCGTGAAGGAGCAAATGAACTTAATACAACAATGCTGATGTATAAAGACGAAAAGGTTCCGGCATATTCCTTGAAAGAATACTACGATAAATATGATATCAATCTTTTAAACGATACAGTTACAATGAAAGCAAAAGACGGATTAGAAAAAGCCGAACTTACAGAATTTTATTTAGAGAATTACGTAACTCTTAAATCGGAAGAAAACTCGGACAGCATGCCTCTTTATTTTTCTGAGACAATGAGTAGCGGCATGCGCGTTAAGCAACTGGACTATGTGATTTGCGGCGGCAGTGCGGTTTATTTCGGAACCCAAATAGGTGTTTCTGATCTTTTTGAAGCGGTAGGCATGGCAGAGGCAAAGACATATATTTTTACCGCCAGCGATGGTTTTGAAGTTAGTATTCCGCACGATGCAATAGAATTCGGGAAAATATATACCGATGAAGATAAGGGCTTTATGCGAGCGGAATTTGAAGGTTATGATTTTAAGGATGCCAAAGGCGGCGGAAAAGTAAAGTATCTTGTTTCGATTAAAGCGGATGTTGCCGCATCGGCAGAATAATTGTAATTGTTTAGCTACATATGGAGGAAATAATGAAAAAGACATCAGTATTGATATTAATTATAATGCTGCTGACGTCGCTGCTTATAGCATGTGAGAAAGAAGATGCAGCTGTCCCTGATAGCATGTCTGATCAGATACTCATTTTGATAGAAGGGGCTGACAAAACACAGATAACGTTTGCCGAGTTTTTGGCTATTGAACAATCCTCATATGAAATAAGCCGTACTAATTCGAAGGGGAAGACAACTACAGCCGTGTATTCGGGCGTAAAGTGGGATAAGCTTGCAAAGGCGATAGGTGCGCCAAAGGATGTGTCAGCCGTGACGGTGGTTGCATCCGATGGTTTCTCTCAGGCATACGGACTTGACGCTCTTAATGCAGAAAAATCTATTTTTGCCATGTATATGGATGAAGGCCCTATAACGCAGGATTCCGATAAAGGACAGATCTGGTTTTGCGCAGACGAAAGCTTTACTGCTAATTACTGGACAAAGTATATCGAAAAAATAGTGATTAGTTAAGCGGAGAACACATGAACACAAATAAAAGAAGCGTCAAGCTGTCTGATTACATCGTTTTGGCGATGATGGCAGCAATGGGAATCGCAATAAAGACTATAATAGTGCCGCTTGCGCAGATAATTACGGGACCTCTGTTTATACCGGGGGGCGTAGCGGCCGGCGGCTTTTATATGGCGTTTCTCGTACTCGGCAAGGCTATTACCGGAAGGCGGTTTGCCGCAACGATTATCGCTCTTATACAGGCGGCGGTGGTGACCATAACGGGTACTATGGGCTCACACGGTGCGGCAAGCCTTTTAACATACACTCTTCCCGGAGTAGCGGTTGATATTTTGTTTTTGCTGATTCGGCACAAAGGATGCTGCGCACTGTGCTGTTTTTTAGGAGGGGCTGTAGCGAATATTACAGGAAGCTTCGCAGTGAACTTGGCTATATTCAATCTTTCCTTTGTGCCTTTGATGTTGGCTCTTTGTGCGGCGGCACTTTTCGGCGGTTTAGGCGGGCTTGTAGCAAACGCGGTTGCGGGCAACATAAGAAAGCTTGATATACTTGGCGGCAAGCCGTCCACATCTGACGCTGCGTCAGGTAAAAATGAAATAATGCATACTAAGGGGGATGAAAATGAGATACGTTAGGAGCTTTGTTTTTATTCTTACCATTGCTGTGATTGTGGTGTTAGTATCATGCAAATCGCAAGCGCCTTTCAGCGCATCTGTAAAACCGCAGCTTACTATAACAGGCGACGTTAAAAATGGGATTATACTTACTGATTTTTCATACTATACGGAAATCAAAACTACTTATAACGATAGCGCTGTATCCGCTATTTCTTTTCTTAGCGTATTGGAGGATGCTGGTTTGACGGGAAAGGATATATCAATATTTTTTGTCTCTCCTGACGGGGCAATGGCCGAAGTTCCTTTAGCTGAAATAGACGGCGACAGTATGCTTATTTTGACAGACGAAAACGGCTGGCAGTTTTATTCGCAAAAACATCCGCGCCAATCCCGTATTAAGAACATGGACAAAATAGTCGTCTGTGCAAAGGAGCCTGCCTTTGGACAAAAATGTTTCAGGATAATATACGGAGAAGAATCGCTTGAATTTACTTTCGGCGGGTTGTTTACAATGGATGCAAATTTACAGTCTGTATTGGAAGGCAAATCGCAGTTTAACGGGTGGACAACAAATGCATATTCCAAACGTGCGCTTATACCGCTTATTCAATTTGCAGAACAATTAGACGCACAGTATAGCAACGCCGTAGCATATTTTGGTGACGGATCCCAGGATGTAGTGGATTTAAACGGCTTTTTGGAGTGGCGAGGCAGTTCAGCCGATTATATAGCGCCGGATAAAAAGACAAGGAAGAAGGATATTATAGGCATTTGGATTAATGCGCCCGAAAAATCTGTAACAGATATTGCATCTATTACGCTGGAGAGATTAGATAAAGAAAAAGTGCTTATTATATTGCTTGACGGGGCGGGATACTATAATATTTTGGAGCATTCTCCTGAATTTTTAAGTAAACATGAGATAACTCCGTCAAGAACTGTTATGCCGTCAATATCTAATGTTGGATTAGCCGCTATTTTAACAGGAGAAGTACCTGCAATCAATGGTATAAAGGAAAGAAAAGATCGCAATCTTCTGTCGGATGATATATTTAAAACAGCAGCCGGTTTAGGCCGTAAAAGTGCTGTAGTAGAGGGTTCATCGCAGCTTATAGGCCTGAGCATTGAACAGACACTGAACCCTGATGTTGACGGCGACGGTTATACCGATTCGGAAGTACAAAAGTCTGCTTTAAAGAAGATAGAAGAAGGTGCTGAGCTTTTGTTTGTGCATTTTCATGGATTTGACGACGCTGCCCATACTTTCGGACCGTCTTCGCCAAAGGCTGCCTCAAAGCTTTATGAACTTGATAAGTATGTTTCAAAGCTATGTGCTGATTTTAAAGGAACGGTGATAATTACGGCAGATCACGGGCAGCATGCAACTATAGGCGAGGATAAGGCGGGCGGACACGGAGAATTTTTACCTTTGGATATGACAGTGCCGTTTATTATTATTGAGGCGGAATGATATTGTGAAAAAAATAAAAAAAGGAACATTTGTTGTTATTATATGCATATTGCTGCTGACTGTTGCTGTGGCTGTTTTTGCATCAGTCGGTGCAGGTGATATAGGTTTAAAGCGAGAACTGGAAATGAATGCGGAGTTTATTATCAGATATGATGACACGGAAAAACGCGTGACAATGCAGGATATGATTGACCTGCAGCCAGTGGAGTTTGACGCTGTTTTAGATACCAGCAATACCGACCATACAGCAGTTAAGTTGACCGGAGTTGAGTTGTCTAAAATATGCAAAAGCAAAGGCTTTGATATATCTTCTGCACAGGTGTTTGAAGTGCGTGCGCTGGACGGTTATTCATCAGCTCTTGCCATTGATGAAGTGTTAACAGAGGGCAACGCCTATATATGTATATATATGAACGGAGAAGCATTAAAGCCTAAAGGTGAGGGCGGCTATGGTCCGTACATGATGGTGATAAGCAGCTCTTTATATTCCCAGAGGTGGTGCAAGTATGTGCAAGAGGTTGTTATACGTTGAAGGCTGTTGAAGGCATTGAAATAGGTTTTGCATACGGAAAAATGCCTTTGTTTTCTGATGTGAATATATATATATCGGAGGGCGAATGCGTAGCGCTTACCGGACCTTCGGGTTGCGGCAAGTCTACGCTTTGTTACATACTTTCAGGAATTATACCTCGTTCTATTGAAGCAGATTACAGCGGCGAGGTAAGACTGTATGGCGATGATATTAAAGTTTTAACGCTAAAACAGACTGTTGAAAGGGTAGGAATAGTGCTTCAAGACCCTGATGCGCAGCTTTTTTCGCCGACTGTAGAAGACGAAATAGCGTTCGGGCCGGAAAATGTTTGTCTGCCGCGAGAAGAGATAGGAAGGCGTATTAGCGAAGCGCTAATGTCTGTTGGTATGCAGGAGTACCGATATGCAAAACCGTCAAAGCTTTCCGGTGGGCAGAAGCAGCTTGTCGCCCTTGCTGCTTCTCTGGCATTAAGGCCCCAAACGGTAATATTGGACGAAGCGCTCTCTCAGCTGGATGAAGATTCCACTATGCTTATAAAGGAAGCAATTTTAAAGCAAAAAGCCCAAGGAAGGGCGATTTTGCTTGTAGAGCACGATGAGAAGAATCTTGATATTGCAGACAGGGTATATACTTTTGCCGACGGTACGCTGAAAGAGGCGCTCCCATGACATCAGCAATTAAGCTTGTTAATGCAAGATTTGCATATCCAAAGAATACGTTTGCGGTTTTTTGCGATAAGCTGTGTTTTAAATCTGGTAAAATAACTTTGGTTACAGGAAAAAACGGCAGCGGCAAAACTACTCTGCTCAAACTCTGCTGCGGAATACTGCGTCCGCAGGTTGGTGTCCTTTATGTTTTCGGCGAAGACGCAAATAAATGGCCTCTTGGACGTATAGGACGAAGCATAGGTTATCTTTTTCAGGAGCCGTCGCACCAGCTTTTTACCGCTACAGTATGGGATGAGATGACGTTTATAGGCAGCATCAGGGGAGAAAACAGTGAAGAAACAAAGGAAAAAGCGATTACGCTTCTTGGCCGCTTTAACCTGCTTGACTTAAGAGAGCGCAGCATATATCGGCTGAGCAGGGGAGAAAAACAGAGGCTTGCTCTTGCTGCAATACTGATGCAGGATATTCGTTTTTTAATACTGGACGAGCCGACAACCGGGCTCGATTCAGAAAACAGGAATACTTTGTATTCTTCGATAGAGTCTTTTTTAGATAAGGGAATGGGGATAGCTGTTATTTCCCACAACAAAGAGATGATATCGCGCTACGGCGAAAATAGAATAGCAATTGAAAACGGAAGGGTAATGTCATGAAAACCCTTGATCCGAGGATAAAACTTTTATCTGTGATAACAACTACTTCTCTGGCTTTGTTATATCAGCAACCGATATGGATGTTCTCGCTTTCGATGGTTTCTTTTTTTCTTATGGTAGCACTGGGAGCGGATTATATCACTTTTTTTAAACGCATAAGAAGGTTTTTTGGGCTGTTGTTTATGATATCGCTGCTTCAGGTTATTTTTGTGAGAACAGGCGCCCCGTTACTTATTATAAACGGTTTTGTGCTTGCATATAGCGACGGACTAATCCGTGCGGTTAATACCTCTATGCGCTTTTTCGTCATTATATGTTCTGCCGCGGTGATGGCTGGCGAAAACAGCCGCCGGGTTATCGCCTCGCTGATTAAGCTTAAAATACCGTATGCTTTTGCATTTATGGTCATGATTACATTGCGTTTTGTTCCGGTTTTTGCAGAATCATTTTCCGATGCAATAACATCCGTTCAGTTAAGGGGAATTGAGCTTAAAAAGGTAAAAATAGGTAAGAAAATACGCTTATACAGCCACTTGCTGCTGCCGGTTGTCGCCGATGCGATTATAAAATCACAGGAGCTTTCAACAGCCATGGAGGCGCGCGGGTTCGGCGCAATGAAAAAACGCACAGCCTATATTGTCGTTTGCTTAGGACGTAAAGACTTATTATTTCTTGCTGTATTTATAATACTCGGTACCGGAGCTTTTATAACATACAGCCTGTATGCATAAAGGAGGAGTAATGAAAGCAATATCAGTAATCGGAACAACTAACACAGGAAAGACGACCGTATGTCAAACAATAATAAGCGGGCTTAGAAAAAGAGGATACAGCGTCGGTTCGGTAAAAAAAATCCATTGTAGAGAATTTTCAATTGATACTGACCCCGAAGTAGATACGCAAAAGCATAAGGCGGCAGGCTCACAGCTTGTAACGGCACGCGGCTATAAAGAGACAGATATACTATATCAAAGCATGCTGCCCATAGACCAGATACTGAAAAACTATGACCATGATTTTGTTATTCTGGAAGGGGTGTCGGACTGCAATGTACCGATAATTATAACCGCGCAAAACATACAGCAGATTAAAGATAAAAAGGACTGCCGCGCAATTGCTGTATCGGGGGTAATAGCAGGAACAGGTATTAAAGAAGCCGAAAATTTGCCGGTGATAAACGCGCTTGAAAAGCCTGATGCAATCGTGGATTTTGTGTTGGATAATGCTTTCGAGCCGCTTCCGTCTTTCGACCCGGAATGCTGCTCTGCCTGTTCGCACAGCTGCCGCGAACTTGCCGGTTTGATAGCCCATAAAAAGGCGAAAAGGGAGGATTGTGTTTTAACAGCGGCAAAAATATATCTTTCAATAAACGGACAGCCTATAAGCATGGTGCCATTTGTCCAGAACATACTTACAAACGCCGTTATGGGTGTTGTAAAAGAACTTTCGGGTTACAGCGACAACAGCGATATTGAAATAAGATTCAAGACATGAAGTTATATTCGCGAAATAACTCCGTATCGCTGGAAAACGGAAAGGTTATAAAAAGATTTAGCAATATTCATTCTTTCAGGCACGAGCTTGAATCGGTCACAAGATTAAAAAGCAGCGGGGTTTATGTGCCTGATATTTTGCGCGCATACGGCAAAACGATTGAATATAAATTGATTAAAGGCTGTACATACCAGTCTTTAGTGGATTGTTTTGAAAAAAAGCATGCAGATGCACTGTTAAAATGGCTGAACAGTTATTACGCCGCTTTAGGCACGCTGCGGGGAGACGTTAATCTTAGAAATTTTATTTACTGTAAAGATAAAGACATATGTGTAGGAGTCGATTTTGAGGAGGTTTGCTTTCCGGGCGAAACAGAATCGGACTTTGGGCGGATAATTGCTTTTGCCGTAACGTATGACCCGCCGTTTTCCATAGAAAAAGAAGACTGCGCCAGATTGCTGTATGAATGCTTTAAAGATTCGGGCGCTGATGAGACAAAAATGCATAAAGCCTATATTGACGAGATGAAAGACATTATTAAACGCAGACGTGTATTAGAATATGATATTGATAAAGCTCAGCAGTTATGGGAGAATACGAATAAGATTGTGCGTGAGAAATAAAAAACCGCCTTCGCCGGATAAAGCTGGCGAAAGCGGTTAAGTAAGCTTATTGTGCCAGCCTAGTCTTGAATTCATTGATTAAAGCGGGGACAACCTGCAGCACATCACCGATGATTCCAAACGTTGCGACTTTAAAAATAGGCGCGTCAGGATTTTTGTTTATAGCAATAATGGTATCTGACGACGACATTCCGGCAAGATGCTGTACGGCTCCCGAAATACCGCACGCAAAATACACCTTCGGGCCGACTGTTTTTCCTGTTTGACCAACCTGGTGGCAGTACTCTATCCAGCCTGCATCCACCGCCGCGCGGGATGCGCCCACAGCACCGCCCAACAACCTTGCGAGTTCTTCCAGCAGACTGAAATTTTTAGGATCGCCAAGGCCGCGGCCTCCGGATACAATTATATCTGCTTCCGTGAGGTTGACCATTTGGGTAAGGTTTGATACGACATCCACAACTTTAGTGGCAAGCTGCACCGGCAGCTTAACGTCAGGTCTTATAATACTTCCGGTCCGCGCATAATCAGGTTCAATAGCTTTCATGACCTTAGGGCGTACTGTTGCCATCTGAGGCCGTCTGTTTGGACATATAATAGTGGCCATCAGGTTTCCGCCGAAAGCAGGGCGGGTCTGAAGAAGGATCTTCTTTTCAGTGTCTATTTCCAGCTTAGTGCAGTCTGCGGTAAGCCCGGTGTTTATTCTGGAAGAAATCCTAGGAGCGAGCGAACGCCCGTATGTGCTTGCTCCCATAAGCACTATTTCAGGTTTATAATTCTTAATTAGTTGAACAAATATATCAGTATAGGATTCATCATTAAAATACTGCAGCGATGGATGGTCAATCAGATATACGTTATCGGCGCCGTGCGCAATCAACAGCTTTGCAGCTTGCTCAATATTACTGCCTAGCAGTACTGCCGAAAGTTCAACACCGAGTATATCAGACAGCTTTCTGCCCTCTCCTAGCAGCTCGAGAGCAACTCCCGCAGGCGTACCGCCTGTCTGCTCACCGAATACCCATACACCCTTATATTCAGAGATATCAGCAGCCGTTTCGGCTTCGTCCTTTTCAAAATCAATCGCGCCGAACTTGCACGAAGAAACGCACACGCCGCATAGAGTGCAGTTATCAAGAATTACCGCCTTTTTTTCCTCAACCTTGATTGCCCCGAAAGGACAGGCTTTGATGCACAGCCTGCATCCTATACATTTATCATTAATATTTATGCTTGACATTAATAAACCTCCGATTGCCGTCCGTTAAACGCTGGTTTCAAACTGCATTGACATTAATACATCCGCAAGTCTTTTGGCCTGTTCCTCCGGCTGCCCCTCTATCATTTCGCTTTGCACATCATGAACGGGTACAAAAGTCGAAACGACCTGAGTAGGAGAGCCTTTAAGTCCGCAAAGTTCTATATCCGCTCCTATATCTTTTGCACTCCAGACATTTACTGTAGTCTTTTTTGCCCGCATCATTCCCTTTATAGAAGGCAGCCGCGGTTCGTTTATTTCTTTTACAACTGTAATTACTGCGGGAAGCGACATTTCTATTACCTCGTAGCCGTCATCAGTCATTCTCTGACACCTTATATACCCTTCGCGCAGTTCTTCGATTTTACGTACATATGTTGTATGGGGAACGCCAAGCTTTTCGGCAAGGCTAGGGCCAACCTGAGCTGTATCCCCGTCGGTAGCTTGTTTTCCGCATATAATAATATCGTACCCGCCGATTTTCTTTATTCCCATAGAGAGTGCATAAGCCGTTGCAAGAGTATCCGCGCCCGCAAACGCCCTGTCGCTAAGAAGTACAGTGTCGTCAGCGCCAAGCGCAATAGTTTCCTTAAGCAATTCTGCAACAGCGGGTATTCCCATGCTCAATACGGTAACCTTGCCATCGGTTTTTTCCTTTATACGCAGACCTTCCTCCAATGCATAGCTATCAAAAGGATTAATAATAGCTTCGACACCTTCGCGGATTATTGTATTTGTTTCCTTATTCATTTTTACTTCATTTGTACCGGGTACCTGTTTAACACATACGATTATGTTCAATTATTTCACTCCTTATTGTATCAAAACGCACAAGCAAGCTGTGCTTAACAGCACCTTTGCTAAAAGGCTGATTGAGAATGCTTTTTCTTTTTGCTAACGGTATTCTTTAATCAGTTCATGAGCGATAATATTTCTTTGTATCTGATTGGTACCCTCATAAATCTGTGTAATTTTAGCATCTCTCATCATCTTTTCTACCGGATACTCTTTCATATACCCGTATCCGCCAAGAATCTGCACCGCGTCTGTTGTTACTTTCATTGCGGTGTCGGATGCTATTACTTTGCACATTGCCGACTGCTTGGAAATATTCTTAGCTCCCGAATCGATGTATCTGCATGTTTGGTATACAAGCGCCCGGGAGGCCTCAATCTGTATTGCCATATCAGCCATTATATGCTGGACTGCCTGAAAAGAAGATATTGGCGCACCAAACTGGATTCTTTCCCTAGAGTACTTAACAGCTGCATCCAGAGCACCCTGGGCTATACCGACAGCCTGAGCCGCAACGCCCGGCCGGGTTCTGTCCAGCGTTTTCATCGCTACTATAAACCCAAGCCCTTCTTTTGATAAAAGATTTTCCTTAGGTATTCTGCAGTCTTCAAAAACAAGCTCAACCGTGGCGGAAGCCCGGATGCCCATTTTGTTTTCTTTTTTGCCGAAAGAAAAACCTGGCGTGCCTTTTTCGACTATAAATGCCGAAAAACCTCTTGCCCCGCTTGATCTGTCAGTACATGCTATTACAGAATACACATCGGCTTCGCCGCCGTTGGTTATCCACTGTTTTGTACCGTTAAGTATGTATTCGTTTCCGTCAAGCACGGCAGATGTCTGTACACCCGCCGCATCGCTCCCTGCGTTCGCTTCTGTCAAGCCAAACGCCGCCAGCTTTTTACCCGCCGCAATATCGGGAAGGTATTTTTGTTTCTGCTTGTCATTACCGAACAGAATAATAGGAAATGTTCCAAGCCCCGTACCTGCATAACTTAACGCAATTCCTCCGCAGGCGCGGCTTAACTGCTCAACTACAAGCGCCATCTCAAAAATGCCGCCGCCAAGGCCTCCGTATTCTTCGGATATATATACTCCGCATAAATCCGAATCCGCAAGCACCTTGATAATATCATGCGGAAATGTCCCTTCTTCATCATGTTGAATAGCTACCGGAGCAATTTTCTCATCTGCAATTTTCGCTGCAAGTTCCTGAATCATCTGCTGTTCATCTGTAAGAAAATAGTCCATATTATATCTCCTGTTATAAAAAATATAAAATAAAGATACCAATATATATTAATTAGTATTGCTAACATAGTATAATATAGTTTAAGTCACAATGCAACACTAAGGTAATATTCACAATTTTACAGAAAATTTTACAATAGGTAAAATATCTTTTTATATCATATTGTGTTATACTAAATTCATATGGATTAATGATAACCTTAAAGCTTGAGAGGTGCTGCCGGTATGCTTTTTGAATCTATAAATATTTTATCCGTTGTGCTTTTCGCTGTGGGTATGGTGCTGATGCTGATAGAGCTTTTTGCGCCAGGGTTTGGGATATTTGGCGGTCTTGGGTTAGTCTCGCTTCTCCTCTGTATTGTTTTTCAAGCCAAAAACTTAACCGAGGCACTGATACTTATACTTGTCATAGGGGGGGTTGTAATTATTCTTGCCCTGATTGCCGCAAGAAGTTTCAGACGCGGCCTTTTGTACCGCTCATCTATTGTATTGAAAAATGCAGCCGACAGGGAGGAAGGCTATATTGCGAATGAGGATAAATCGCGGTTTGCCGGTAAAACCGGAATAAGCTTAACGCCTCTGCGCCCTTCAGGAACTGCAAGTCTTGACGGCGAAAAAGCGGATGTAGTTACTGACGGAGAGTTTATCCCGAGCGGTGCGCGTATAGAAGTGGTCCGCGTTGTCGGCGCCCGTATTATTGTAAGGCAGCTGGAGTAATGATATGAAATACTGTCCTGTGTGTAAACTAGAGTATTCGGACAACGCAGAATACTGCAAAAAATGCGAAGCGTATCTGTATGAGAAAGAAAGTAGCCCTAAAGAAGTAAAAACAGACTTCAAAAGGCTATTGATGGTTTGTCTTTATACTGGCGGCTTTATTGTGTTTATTATGCTTCTTTATTATTTATTTAGTTTATTTTTATAATTTTATATATTGATAATAATAATTAAAAAGGAGATTTTGTTATGGATCCAAATGTATGGATGATTATTGCGATTATTACCGGAGGGTTTATTCTTTTAGTATTGTTCTTCAGCTTTGTGCCTGTGCGTCTGTGGATTGCAGCACGTGCGTCGGGCGTTAAACTAAGAATAATATCGCTTATTGGAATGCGCCTGAGAAAGATAACACCTGCTAATATTGCAAATCCTCTTATAAAGGCTGTAAAAGCAGGAATAATGATGACAACCGACATGCTTGAGCAGCATTATTTGGCAGGCGGCAACGTAGACCGCGTAGTTGATGCGCTGATAGCGGCACAAAAGGCGGATATTCCTTTAGACTTCAAACGTGCAACTGCAATTGATCTTGCAGGGCGTGATGTTTTAACAGCAGTTAAGATGAGCGTTAACCCAAAAGTTATTGAAACTCCTGTTGTCGCAGCCATTGCCAAAGACGGTATAGAGCTTCGCGCAAAAGCGCGTGTTACTGTTCGCGCTAATATTGACCGTCTAGTCGGCGGTGCGGGCGAGGAAACAATTATTGCGCGTGTCGGAGAGGGTATCGTCACCACTGTAGGTTCCGCCCAAACTCATAAGCAGGTTCTAGAAAACCCGGATCTTATATCCAAAACGGTATTAGGCAAAGGGCTTGACGCCGGAACTGCATACGAGATTTTATCTATTGATATAGCGGACGTAGACGTCGGCCGCAATATAGGAGCACAGCTTCAGATAGACCAGGCACAGGCTGACAAGAAAATAGCTCAGGCCAAGGCGGAAGAGCGCCGTGCAATGGCTGTCGCCAGGGAACAGGAAATGCAGGCTGCCGTTCAGGAGATGCGTGCAAAAGTTGTAGAGGCTGAGGCTGAAATACCGCGTGCTATGGCTGTCGCATTCAAAGAAGGCAATCTTGGTATAATGGATTACTACAATATGAAGAATGTTATGGCCGATACAGGTATGCGTGATGCGATATCAAGCGCAGCTAACCCTAAGACGAATATAGATCAGGAGTAGGCGGCTGATATGGAAATTTTACTGATTATCGTAATCGGTGTAATATCAGCTATTGTTTCTGCAGCATCGAAATCTAAGCACAAGCAGAGCGATGATGCGCCGCCGCGCCCATTTATCAGCGATATTCAGCGCGCGCTGTCGTTCTTTAATGATGACGAGGAGCAGACGAATCTGCCGCCACCGGTAAGCGAGCATATTAATGAGACTGTGCAATATAGCAGTCAGCCGGATATGCAGGAAGATAGAAATACCGAAAGACTGCAGCCGTTGGTTAGTTCATCACCCTGGGAAGGTCTTGAAAACAATGTATTCCAGCGCTCATCTGAGGGAACATTGTTATGGAACAGAGGAGAACAAGCCGACGTTGATTTGATGTCTAACATAAATACTATGCCGTATTTGGGTACGCTGGAAATAGAGCACGACAAGCAGATTGAAACCGAATTAACTGATAAACCTCAAACTCCAAAATATAAAAGCAGTCTGAAACTCTTATTTGGAAGCAATGATATCATCCGCGGCGTAGTTTATTCCGAAATACTT
>CAZSMH010000027.1:0-21061 GCA_964607965.1 uncultured Christensenellaceae bacterium | reverse complement strand
TTGAGCTACACCCGCTTATTATCGGAGCAAACGACGGGGTTTGAACCCGCGGCTTCGGGCTTTGGTGCGGGCGAAGAGACTTGAACTCCCACGCCTGTTGGCACCAGATCCTAAGTCTGGCGCGTCTGCCAATTCCGCCACGCCCGCCTGCATAAGCCATAAAACGACTGCCCGTTTTTTTGGGCACTTTGGTATTCTAACACTCGAGCTTTAATTAGTCAATACGCCAAAACACATGCAGATATGCTTTGTTATTTTATTTTTACGCACCGGCTCCGCAGCACTTTTTATACTTTTTGCCGCTGCCGCACGGACAGGGCTCGTTGCGGCCGGTTTTGTTTGATACTGCCTGCTTATCAAGCCTCCATTTATCCCTGATGACGTGTTTTTGCTCATTAGTGAGAATCCCGTCCCATTCTTCAAGAGAATAAAGCCATTTTGCCTTGGCTTCCAGCATGTTGTAGTAAAGCTTATCAAAATCTACACGTAAATTAATCTCCGTACCTTCTTTGAGCTTTTCCAGTTCATAGGGTTTTTCAA
Organism: uncultured Christensenellaceae bacterium; assembly: GCA_964607965.1. Taxonomy (GTDB): domain Bacteria; phylum Bacillota; class Clostridia; order Christensenellales; family SZUA-584; genus SZUA-584. The sequence goes on along the minus strand of CAZSMH010000027.1, from coordinate 20,521 downwards.
GGCTGTCGTTTATTCCGTCCATAAAACCGGAAAATACTTCCGCACTCATTTCAAATTGCTCCGCAAGCGCAGAAAGTTTATCAATATAAAAATCGTTTTTTCTCTCAAGAATCTTCTTATACGCTTTTGTTTCTATTCCAAAATATTCGTCCCAGAACGCCCCGTTCTCCTGCGGTGTCCTTTCCGCCTCCGCCATTGCCCTCCATTGGCTGTATAAACTCATTTGTCCTCCCCCGCCGTTTTGTCATATGTCTTCTTAATCTGTTTTATAAACTCTTCTGTATTTACCGTCTGCTTGTTTTCAAGCTTGCTTAAAATATACAAATCTTTTGTCATTGTTCCCTGTTCAATGGTCTTTAGCGCACTGTATTCCATTCTTTCTGCAAATTCCATAAGTTGCGCGTTTCCGTCAATCTCGCCGCGTTTGGCAAGTGCGCCTGTCCACGCGAAAAGCGTAGCCATACAGTTGGTGGACGTCTCCTCTCCCTCAAGGTGGCGGTAATAATGGCGGGTTACGGTGCCGTGAGCAGCTTCATACTCGTAAAGACCGTCGGGAGAAACCAGAACCGAAGTCATCATAGCCAAGCTACCGTAAGCCGTAGCCACCATATCAGACATTACGTCGCCGTCGTAGTTCATGCACGCCCAAATAAAGCCTCCGCGGCTGCGGATAACACGAGCCACCGCATCGTCTATCAGTGTATAAAAATATTCTATACCCTCTTTTTCAAACTGTTTTTTATAATCGGCAAATATCTCTTCGAATATATCCTTGAAACGGTGATGATACTGCTTTGATATTGTGTCCTTCGTGGCAAACCAAAGATCCTGCTTTGTATCAAGAGCAAAATTAAAACAGCTTTTTGCAAAGCTTTCTATCGATTTTGTAGTGTTATACATACCGCGCACTACCCCGCCGCGTTCGTCAAACTGCGCAATCTGACGTCTTTCGGTGCTGCCGTCTTTTCTCGTTATGACAATTTCCGCCGCAGCTTCGCCTTCCACAACACATTCCTGCGCATTATACAAGTCTCCGAAAGCGTGCCTTGCTATAGTTATAGGGGATTCCCATGTTTTAACGGACGGCAGAATTCCTTTTACCAGCAATGGCTTTCTAAATACGGTACCGTCTAATATCTCCCGTAACGTACCGTTTGGGCTTTTCCACATCTTTTTAAGATCGTACTCGTCAACCCTCTGCGCGTTGGGCGTAATGGTCGCGCATTTTACGCCCACACCGTACTTTTTTATTGCCTGGGCTGCCTTCACTGTAACCATATCATCCGTAGCGTCACGTTCAACAAGGCTTAGGTCATAATACTCAGTTTTAAGCTCTACATACGGCTCTATAAGATAATCCTTTATCATCTTCCAGATTATCCTCGTCATTTCGTCGCCGTCCATTTCGACAAGCGGTACTGCCATGTTAATTTTTATCATTTATTACTCCTTACAACGCCGTATGCTCTATTGCCGCGGTTGGCCCAAATAGCTTGTCACGGCTTTACTATCAGCGATGTTCCCGTCATTTCCGCGGGCTTATCCAAACCCATCATATCAAGCAGCGTAGGTGCTATATCAGCCAGCCGTCCGTCTTCACGCAGCTTTGCATCCTTAAACCTCTCGCCAATAAGTATAAAAGGTGCCGGATTCGGTGTATGTGCGGTAAAAGGACCGTTATCTTCATCATACATCTTCTCCGCATTGCCGTGGTCGGCTGTTATTATAGCCTCTCCGCCGGTTTTAAGTATAGTGCTTATAACCTTTCCCACGCACTCATCAACAGCCGTTACAGCTCTAACTGCAGCCTCAAACACGCCTGTGTGCCCGACCATATCTGGGTTGGCGAAATTAAGTATCATTACATCATATTCGCCGGATTCGATTTTTTGCACAGCCTCGTTTGTCACTTCGTAAGCGCTCATTTCCGGCTGCAAGTCATACGTTGCAACTTTCGGGGACGGTATCAAAAACCGGTCTTCCCCTTCGTTGGGCTTTTCGACCCCGCCGTTGAAGAAAAAGGTCACATGCGCGTATTTTTCCGTCTCCGCAATACGAAACTGGCGTTTGCCTCTATTTGATAAATATTCGCCCAGAGTATTTTTAATGCTCTGCGGCTTATATGCCACATTTACGTTGGCAAATGTTTTGTCGTACTGAGTTAAGCATACATAATGTACCGGGAAATAATCACGGTTGAATGCGCAAAAATCTTTTTCAATAAATGCCCTCGTTATTTCCCGCGCCCTGTCGGGACGAAAGTTGAAAAATATAATTGCGTCACCGCGGCCTATCAGCGCCGCCGGCTTTCCGTTATTTTTAATTACTGTCGGAAGTATAAATTCGTCCGTGACGCCGTTTTTATAACTTTCGCGTACAGCGTCTGCGGCAGACTGTGCACTTACGCCCTCGCCGCGCACCATCGCGGAATAAGCCTTTTCAACGCGTTCGAAACGGTTGTCCCGGTCCATAGCATAATAACGCCCCATCACCGTCGCTATTGTGCCTATCCCAATTTTGCGTATCATTTCTTCCAACTCAATCAAATAAGAAAGACCGCTGTCCGGCGGAACATCGCGTCCGTCCATAAAACAGTGTATAAAAACGTTATTCAGTCCCTGCATTTTTGCCATCTTAAGCAGCGCATAAAGATGCTCTAGGTGGCTGTGCACGCCTCCGTCTGATATCAGCCCGTATAAATGCAGCTTAGTACCGTTTGTCTTAACGGTTTCCATCGCGTCTATAAACTCTTGTTTTTTAAAAAAACCGCCGTCTTTTATATCCTTGGAAATGCGTGTTAATTCCTGATACACTATCCGTCCGGCGCCTATATTAAGATGTCCGACTTCTGAATTGCCCATCTGTCCGTCCGGCAGCCCGACGTCAGCCCCGGACGCGCCGACAACGGTATGCGGATATTTTTTAATAAGCGAACTTATCTTCGGTATGCCGGATATTTTTATTGCGTTGCCAATATCGTTGCAGCAATCGCCAAAGCCGTCCAAAATCATCAGCGCGGTAATCTTTTTTGCCATGTGACCCCCAGGTTTAATATTTAATAATGCCGCAAAAGTCAGTTGCTTTAAGCGACGCGCCTCCTATAAGTCCGCCGTCTATCTCCGGCTTGGCCATAAGCTCCGCTGCATTCGCGGGTTTCATGCTGCCGCCATACTGTATCCTGATGTTTGCGGCCGTGTCGCCGAAAACTTCCCTAACTGCGTTTCTTATTGCGCCTATTGTTTCGTTTGCATCGTCTGCCGTTGCGGTTTTGCCTGTGCCTATCGCCCATATAGGCTCATATGCCAGCACAACTCCCGCCGCCTGCTGTGCACTCAAGCCAAGCAGCGCCAGCTTCGTCTGTTTACACACTATTTCTGCCGTAATACCCGCTTCGCGTTCTTCAAGAAGCTCGCCCACGCATACTATTGGCTTTAATCCCGCTTCTAAGGCCGCTTTTACCTTTTTGTTTACGCTCTCGTCACTCTCACCGAAATACTGCCTTCTCTCGGAGTGCCCGATAATCACATATTCTACGCCAAGCGCCAGCAGCATGTCAGCGGAAACCTCTCCGGTAAACGCGCCGCCCTTTTCGTAATGCATATTCTGTGCCCCAAGCGCTATATTAGAACCTGAAAGCGCCTCTCTCGCTGCGGACAGGTTGACAAACGGCGGACATACAACAATATCTACCGTATCAACATCGCTTACCAGCGGTATAAGCTCCTTTATCAGCTTTGTGGTTTCATCCACAGTCTTGTTCATTTTCCAGTTGCCTGCAATAATAGGTCTTCTCATTTTTGTATCCTCCCTTAAATATTAGTATTCCGATAAAAAGGCTACTCTAAGAAAGAGCAGCCCTTAAATTATAATTATCAGCTAAGCGATTATAAATCCTCAAGTGCCGCAACGCCAGGAAGCGTTTTTCCTTCAAGTAACTCCAGGCTTGCGCCGCCGCCTGTCGATATATGCGTCATAGCATCTGCAAACCCCATTTGCTTGACGGCTGCCGCGCTGTCACCGCCGCCAATGATGGTAATGCCGTCGGATTCGGACATTGCTTTTGCGACAGCCCTTGTCCCTTCCGCAAATGCCGGCATTTCGAAAACGCCCATCGGTCCGTTCCATATAACTGTGCGGGAAGTGCGTATCTTGTCAGTATAAAGCATTCTTGTAGAAGGGCCGATATCAAGCCCCATCCAGTCGGCGGGAATGTCCTCACTTGCTACCACCATGGTTTTTGCGTTTGGTGAAAACTCGTCCGCAACTATTGTATCTACAGGCAAGAATATGTCCACGCCCTTTTGCGACGCTTTTTTCAGCAGTCCCTCCGCTAAATCAATATGTTCCTCATCGAGCAGAGATTTTCCTATTTCATAGCCTTTTACTTTAAGAAAAGTATAAGACATGCCCCCGCCGATAATAATCGAATCCACTTTATTGATAAGGTTTTCTATAACGCCAATTTTATCTGCTACCTTTGCTCCTCCCAATATAGCCGTAAACGGCCTTATCGGTTTATCTAAAGCGCCAAGCAGAACCTCAAGTTCTTTATTAATCAAAAAGCCAGCTACAGCGGGTATATAAGCCGCTACCCCGGCCGTTGACGCATGTGCCCTGTGGCAGGTTCCAAAAGCATCGTTTACGAATATTTCGGCATACGAAGCCAGCGCCTGGGCAAATCCGGCATCGTTTGATGTCTCTTCTTTATGAAAGCGAAGATTCTCAAGCAGCACTATTTCTCCCTGTTTTATGTTGTCCACTGCCGCTTTTGCAGACGGTCCTATAACGTCGGCCGCAAAAACAACCTTCCGTCCGCTTATTTCTTCAAGCCTCTTTGCCACGGGTGCCAGTGAAAATTCGGGTTTAAATTCTCCTTTCGGACGCCCGAGATGAGAACACAATATTACTTTTGCGTTTTGCCCAAGCAAATATTCTATTGTCGGCATTGCTGCCGTAATCCTTGTTTCATCAGTGATTTCACTTCCATTAAGCGGAACATTAAAATCTACCCTGACTAAAACTTTCTTCCCTTTAACGTCAATATCCTTTACCGATTTTTTATTCATTTTCTAGTACTCCTATTATGAAAAGTATATTTAGCATTTTATCAGAGTGAAGCAGCCGCAATCTGTTTCACCTTCTTGTACCGCATAATTCTATTCTAAAGAATCAAAAAAATCAAGATAAAATTCCTTTTGCTTCCGAATCTGCATGCCTTAAGCCTTGATTTAAGCTGGGAATATAGGCTCTGCCGTTCTGCTTTTTAAAGTTGGTTAGTAACGTATTTAAGGCGGGTGAAATCAGTCACGCCGCCTTAAATAACAGAATTGGTTATAAAATAAATTTATTAATATGCGACTCCCTGTGCCTTCATAGCCTGAGCGACTTTCATAAAGCCGGCGATGTTTGCGCCCGCTACAAGGTTGTTCTCCATGCCGAACTCTTTTGCCGCCGCGCTTGCATTCTTATATATGTTTACCATTATATCGTGAAGTTTACTGTCCACTTCCTCAAAACTCCATGAAAGACGCATAGAGTTTTGCGTCATCTCAAGCGCCGAGGTCGCCACGCCTCCCGCATTTGCGGCCTTGCCGGGGCCGAACACTACGCCTTTTTCCAAAAAATAATCAACAGCCTCCGGAGTAGTCGGCATGTTTGCACCCTCACCGACACCGTAACATCCGTTTGCGACCAGTTTTTTAGCCGCATTGATATCAAGCTCGTTCTGAGTTGCGCACGGCAGCGCGATATCGCATTTAACCGACCATATATCGGAACGGTCTTCTATGAATTCCGCCTTCGGACGGTATTTGATATATTCGCTTATACGCAGCCGGTCAACCTCTTTTATTTTTTGCATCGCAGACAAATCTATGCCGTCCTTGTCTACTATGTATCCTCCCGAATCGCTCATGGCTACAACCGTTGCACCAAGCTGCATGGCCTTTTGCGCAGCGTATATCGCCACGTTGCCGGAACCGGAAATCACTACTGTAGCACCGCTGAAAGACTTTCCTAAAACTGAGCGCATAGCCTCGTCCATAAAATAGCACAGTCCGTATCCTGTTGCCTCCATTCGCGCCAGGCTGCCGCCATAGGAAAGGCTCTTCCCGGTAAGCACACCGGTAAACTCGTTCCTTATTTTCTTATACATACCGTACATATAACCTATTTCGCGGGAACCGACACCAATATCTCCTGCCGGAACGTCTGTGTTTTCTCCTATATGTCGCGCCATCTCAAACATAAAGCTCTGGCAAAAACGCATAATCTCTCCCTCAGATTTGCCCTTCGGATCAAAATCGCTTCCGCCCTTGCCACCACCTATTGGCAGCCCTGTCAAAGAGTTTTTAAAAATTTGCTCGAAGCCGAGAAATTTGATTATTCCCTGGTTAACGGAGGGATGGAAACGAAGCCCTCCCTTATACGGACCAATGGCGCTGTTAAACTGTACCCTGTAACCACGGTTTACGATTACTTTACCCGAATCGTCAACCCATGGGATACGGAAAGATATCATTCTTTCCGGCTCAACAATTCTGTTGAATATACCTGCCTCTAAGAACTCCGGGTACATTTCTGCTACCGGCTCTAATGAATCAAGAACCTCTTTGACCGCCTGCAGAAACTCGGGTTCATGGCTGTCCCTTTTTTGTACCTGCGCATACACTCCTGAAAGTTTGTTCATTTTGTATCCCTCCGGATTAATTTATGAAATGCAAAACGTTTTCGTTCTGCGGATTCCGTGAACTCTTTATCGCGCGCAACCGGGTGGCAATGCATTATGAGCACAGATGATATGTCTCCTTTGCTATGGCAAGTTCTTCATCGGTAGGTATGCACCATATATCTACAGCCGATTCTGCTGTAGATATTCGCATTTCTTTACCCCGCATGCAGTTATTGGCTTCTTTGTCGATGCAAACCCCCAAGAACTCAAGCCCTTCCACGCCCCGTTCACGTATCAGATGGTCGTTTTCTCCTATTCCCGCCGTGAATATTATAGCGTCAACACCGCCCATCGCTGCCGCATATGCACCTATATATTTGCGTATTTGATAACAAAACACATCAAGTGCAATTGCAGCACGTTCATTTCCTTGTACTTTTGCCTTCTGTAAATCACGAAAATCACTCGATATGCCTGAAAGACCAAATACGCCGCACTGCTTGTTCATATAATTTTTCATCTGCTCGGAATCGAGATTCATTTCCTTCATCAGATAAGGAACAATAGCAGGATCTATATCCCCGCAGCGGGTGCCCATCACAAGGCCTGCGAGCGGTGTCAAGCCCATGGACGTGTCCACACATTTACCTTTATCCACCGCACATATGCTGGATCCGTTACCCAAATGGCACGTAATGATTTTTAAATCCTCTATATCTTTTCCCACAAGCTCTGCATAACGTGTCGAAACGTACTTATGCGAAGTCCCATGGAAACCGTAACGGCGTATTCCATATTCAGAGTAAGCATCATACGATAAGCCGTATAAGTATGCCCGTTTGGGCATCGTCTGATGAAACGCCGTATCAAACACCGCTACCATGGGTGTATCCGGTATACAGCTCATACATGCTTCTATGCCCATCAGGTTGGCTGGGTTGTGAAGCGGCCCGAATTTTATACATTCACGTATGGCTGCAATTACGTCCTCATTAATAATGACACTGTCAGAGAATTTCTCCGCTGCATGGAGCACCCGATGTCCAACGGCGTTAATTTCATCCATGCTTTTAATGACGCCATGCGTATCATCGGTCAGCGCACGCATCACCTCCCGTATTGCCTCTTTATGGTCTTCTATAGGCTTTTCTACTGTAAATGCGTCTTTTCCGGTCGGCTGGTGTTTCAATGCTGAACCCTTCATTCCAATTCGCTCAACCAACCCCTTTGCAATGACTTTCCTCTCTGTCATTTCAATCATCTTATATTTTATTGACGAACTCCCAGCATTGATTACAAGTATGTTCATTATGTTCTCCTTATATTGCCTGAACGGCCGTAATAGTAGCCACGGATACAATGTCTTCTACGCAGCATCCGCGTGACAAATCATTTACAGGCGCACAAAGCCCCTGGCATATAGGCCCTATCGCCAAGGCGCCCGCCAGACGCTGCACAAGCTTATAGCCGATATTGCCGGATGCAAGATCCGGAAATATCAGTACATTAGCCTTTCCTGCCACCGGGCTTTGCGGCGCTTTTAACTGCGCAACCGATTCAACAAGAGCAGCATCAGCCTGAAGTTCACCGTCTATACATATATTGGAATCAAGCTGTTTGGCAAGCCGCGCTGCGCACGCAACTTTTTCTGCTGCTTCGTGCTTGGCGCTTCCCTTTGTTGAAAAAGAAAGCATCGCCACGTGAGGTTCTATATTTACAAGCTTTTTGGCTGTGTTAGCGGTTGTCAGTGCGATATGCGCCAGCTGCTGCGCATCAGGATCGGGGTTTACGGCACAGTCGGCAAAAAACAATACTCCGTCCTGTCCATAATTTTTGTCTTTGAGTACCATTATAAAGCAGCTTGATACAATAGATGTGCATGGTGATGTTTTTATTATCTGAAATGCAGGTCTTAATACATTCGCTGTTGTGTTGGCTGCTCCTGCCACCATTCCGTCTGCTTCGCCCTCTTTAATCATCATGCAGGCATAGTACAGAGGATTCTTTACAGTATCCATTGCCTCATTTATTGTTATGCCTTTGCATTTTCTCAACTCATAATACTTTTTTGCATATACTTCCAGTTTATCTGATGCTTCGAAGTCCTCTATGCAAACGCCGGCTTCTGCTAGCTTTTCTGCTTTTTCTCCGAGCTCTGTTTTTTTCGCCAGCAGCACTACCCTTGCAAGACCTTTTTCAGCGATAATTCCGGCGGCCTTAATCGTCCTCGCTTCCGTCCCCTCGGGTAATACAATGCGTTTTTTTGCAGCATATGCCTTTGCTTTCAGATCATCAATCAATCCCATGTCTTTGTCTCCCTTCCAAACAAAACAAAAAAGTAATATAATTGTTACTATTATGATATATAATAAGACCAAATGCTATTATATATAATTATTCGCGAATTGAAAAGGAGAAATTTATGAGTATATGCGGAATAGTCGCAGAATACAATCCTTTTCACCTGGGACATGAAAAGCATATTGCGCTGGCACGGCGCGCTTGCGGTGCTAAGTTTATCGTATGTGCAATGAGCGGCTTTTTTACCCAGCGCGGCGAACCCTCCATATTTGATAAATGGACCCGTGCTGCCTGTGCGCTCTCCTGCGGCGCAGATGCAGTTATTGAAATCCCGCTTTTAACAGCCGTACAAAGTGCTCAGGGATTTGCACAAGGCGGTATAAAAGTTCTTGCGGCAGCCGGGGCCAACTCGGTTTGTTTCGGAGCAGAGACAGACGACTTATCACTTCTTAAAAATCTTGCACAAACACTTGATACCGAAAACAACGATTATAAGAAGGCGCTTCGGCAAAGGCTTGATGCAGGCCAAAGTTTCCCTAGAGCCCGCATGGATGCAGCCGGCGCTCCGCCCGAAGCATCGCAGCCCGGCGCCATTCTTGGCATAGAGTATTTAAAAGCACTGCGAAAATACCCTGATATAAAACCATATGCAATCAAGCGCGAAGGCGCAGCATATCATTGCGGCGATATCGGCGCATACCTTCCCAGCGCGACTGCTATCCGCACTTCTTTTTCGCAAGGCGACACAGCAAGGGCGCTTGCCGCTATGCCCGAAGCTTGCGCCAAATTCTTAAAGTCCCGGCTCGGATACGGCCTTGTTCCTGTGTTTCCATATCAATTTGACGCACCTTTGCTACACATACTAAGGCTTTACGGGCCCTCTTATATCGCCAATATGCCGGATGTAACCGAAGGCCTTGAAAACAGGATATACGCCGCCGCAAAGTGCTGCAGAACGCGCACCGAACTTATTGAACGCGTTAAAACCAAGCGCTACACTTACGCTCGGATATCGCGTATACTGGCATGTGCGCTGCTGAATATAAAACGCGATGATGTTATCGCTCATAATTCCTCGCCTGTAGGTCATATCCGCGTACTAGGTATAAAAAATTCCAAAGTACTCTCGGCGCTTTCTTCAGCCGCAAGCGTTCCGCTTATTACTTCCGGCACACCGCCCTATCCAGCTATTGACACGGCTGCATCCGATGTCTGGGCTTTGTCTCAGTCTGTTGCTCCTTTTTCCAATGCGGGACGCGATTTTTCCGAGCGCCTTTTAACTGACTTTTAAATAATACTGAATATCATATGCCCTCTTTGACGCTCATATCATTAACAAAAGGCTGTGATATTGTGAAAAAGGCGGTACTTATACCGTTAGCTGCAGTTTTTACTGTTATGCTGCTGCTTTATCCCCAAAATTGCATACAAAGCGCACAAAACGGTTTAAACCTGTGGCTGTATATTGTTCTGCCTTCGCTGTTCCCTTTTATGGTATCTTCTTTTTTGCTTCTGCAGACCGGCATTGTTCGTTTGGCAGCGTTTTTTTTCAGTCCGGTAACGCGCGCTCTTTTGGGTGTCCCCGGCGAAGGCGCATATGTGTTTATCGCATCCCTTATGTCCGGATATCCCGTCGGCGCACGGCTTGCTGGCGAACTCTATAAAAAAGGTCAAATTGATGAACCGGACGCACAGCGCATCATATGTTTTACCAGCGTTGCCGGTCCAGTCTTTTTGACCGGCGCAGTTGCCACAGCAATGCTTAACGCTCCATATGCCGGCATATACCTTGCTGCAGCGCATTATATTTCCGCCCTGTTTACGGGAATATTACTGCGTTTTATAAAGAAGCGTGCTTGTTTCAAAACGCCGAAGGCAACGCTAAACGAAACATTTTGCCGCTTTAAACTCGAAGCTGCCGCTTGTCCCCCGATAGGAGAAATCCTTTCGTTAAGTGTAGAAAAGTCGATGCGCACGCTGCTCAAAATAGGAGGGTTCGTTATAATCTTTTCGGTTATCATTGAGATACTTAATGTAACCGGTATAACTGATGCACTTACCGCTCTGTATTCGCCTGTCTTTGCTGTAACCGGCCTTGATTTTGCTGCTTCAAGGGCGGTACTGTCTGGGAGTATTGAAATCACTGCAGGCTGTGCCGGCATAGCGGCGCTGAAAACAGGACTTGAACTTAAGCTCTTGCTCGTATCGTCAGTAGTTGCTTTCGGAGGATTATGCGTGCAAATGCAGACCAGAGCAGTTCTTGCTGACAGCGGCCTTAAACCAAAAATGTTCCTGCTAGCTAAAAGCTTGCATTCAATTATATGCTGCTCTCTTACCGCGTTTTTTATTGCACTGTTTCCGCTTACACAGGCAGCTTCCTCGTTTGATTACACTAACACAAAAACAGCCGCTTTGGGCGGCTTAGTGTTTGCTGCGGTATCATTTGTCTTTGTAATAATAATCAGGTTATGGCAGTGTCGTATTAGAAAAACCGCTTTTCCGTCCGCCCGATAACTCCATGCGATTTTTTCTCAGCAGTTTTAAGTAATCGGCAATATACTTTTCAAGATCTGCAAGTATGTCGTCGGCATATTCCCTAGCACCTGCTGTTATCTCACGAGCATTGTTTTCTGATAGCCTGCGCAGTTCGCCCGCCTTGCTTTCTGCGTTTGAGATAAGCTCGTTTGCCTTTATCTGAGCCTCTTTCAGCACGGGGGTTTCCGCAACCCTGGTCTGCAGCTCATCCTCGGCGCTGTTAATAATATTTTGGGCTTCCGCTCTTGCGTTTTTTAATATTTCATCCGCTTCGCGCTTTGCGCTGCCTAAAATATCATCTGCCTCCTCCTTCGCTTTTGAAAGCGTTGTTTCCGATTCTTTCTTTGCATTGCTAAGAGCGGTATCGGCCGTTTGTTTAGCTATGCCTACTGTGGATTCCGCAGTTTCCTCCGCGCAGTTTATTGTAGTCTCGGCAGTCTCTTTAGCACTGCTTATAGTAGCCTCGGCAGTCTCCTCTGCGGTTTTTATTATCTGATTCTTTTCTTTTATTACCTGCGCAGCCAGCTTGAACTCTTCCGGTACAACAGCACGTATATCACTAAGTATTTCCTTTACGAGACTGTAATCTACCGCCCGTTTGCCCGAGAAAAGCGTTTTTGAACTGGTTTCAATTTCTTCGCAAAGCTCGCCTATAAGTTCTAAAAGCTTTAAATCCTCACCTGCCATATTTTTTAAGCACATCCTTTATTATTTCTTCCGGCACAAGTCCGCAAATATTCCCCCCGAACGAAGCTAATTCGTTCACCATACTGGAGCTTAAAAACGAGTTTGCTATATCTGTCATTAAAAATATTGTCTCTACATCTTTTGCCAGCTTTGAGTTCATTGCAGCCATCTGAAATTCGTATTCAAAATCAGAAATCGCCCGCAACCCTCTTATTACAATATTAGCGCCGCGTCCCTTCATGTAATCGGCAAGCAGACCGGAAAAACTGTCAACCGATACCCCTTTTAAATGTGCGGTGCTTCGGCGTATAAAATCCATGCGCTGCTCGACTGTAAATGCAGACTGCTTATTCTTATTAATAAGCACAGCAACCGTCACATCACAAAACATTGCAGCTGCCCGCGTTATAATGTCAAGATGACCACAGGTTATGGGATCAAAACTCCCTGGGTATACGCATTTATTAACGTTTTTATTCATATTCCAAATACCAAAGCGATGTATCGCCGTAATCGGCACGTTTTGTCAAATTATACCCTATAGGGGGCGTAAATGCAAACTTTCTGCGCGTCTCCAGCACAACTAATGCCCCTTGCTCAAGAATGCGGTGTTCTCTTGCAGAAAATAAAAGCTGTTCATAATAATCCGAGTCGTAAGGCGGGTCGGCAATTATAAGATCATAACTGCCAAGCAAGTGCATAATAGCGAAAATATCCCCCTTGTGCAAACGGCAGTTTTGCGCTCCGACGGATTTTATATTTCTTTGTACGGCCGCTGCGCATCTTATGTCCTTTTCAACAAAATCCACATGAGCCGCGCCCCGCGAAAGCGCCTCTATGCCAAGAGCTCCGCTCCCTGCAAATGCGTCAAGCACACGCATTCCTTCTATGCGAAACTGAATCGCGCCGAAAAGCGCTTCTTTTACTCTGTCGCCCGTAGGCCTGGCGACCTTTCCTGCCGGGCTTACAAGCCGCCTGCCCTTGAATTTGCCCGCGATAACTCTCATATCTTAGTATTAATAGCACGGCTTGGCGTAACTATCATGTCCATTCGAACATCGTGCGGCTTGGCCTCTATATGGGGCACAATCTGCATATCAAAACATACGCCTATTTTATAAGCATTGGAGTCTTTAAGAAAGCGGTCGAAATAGCCAAGCCCGTAACCTATGCGGTTCCCTGCCTGATCGAATGCTATACCGGGCACAAGCACTACATCCGGCTCGGCCTGTTCGCTCTCGTTGCTTATTACCGGTTCGGCAATACCGAAAACGTTGCTTTTCATCACCGAATCGAAACAATAATCCACAGCCAAAAGATTATTGTCTTCAGCCACATAAGGAAGCGCAACTTTTTTACCCATATCCAGCAGCGCATTAACAAGTGCAAAAATGTCCGGCTCATTCTTATAAGCGCTGTATGCCATTATGCATTTTGCATTCTTTATACGCTCTAGTTCAAGAAGTTTACTGATAATATGGCTGCTTAATACCTGTATATCGTGCGAATCTATAAGCAGTCTTTTTTTTAGTATATCGCGCCGCAAATCTCTTTTCACTATTTAGTCCTCATAATAAAGTCTTGGCACCCTGGGAGAGACTGCGCAAAGTATCTCGTAGTTAATTGTACCGCAGCGTTTTGCATATTCCTCAACGGGTATTTCGGTGCCGTTTTGTCTGCCAAAACAGACAACATTATCCTGCAGCCTTACGCCCTTTATATCCGTTATGTCTACAAGTATCTGATCCATGCAGACACGCCCTATAACGCGTGCGCGCTGGCCTGCGATAAGCACCTCTCCTTTGTCTGACAAAAGACGGCTGAATCCGTCCGCATACCCTATAGGCAGAGTTGCTACGCGCATAGGAGCAGGCGCGGTAAACGTTCCTCCGTAGCTTAACTTCTCTCCGGCTTTAACATCCTTAATAAACGAAATCTGCGTGTGCAGCGCCATAGCAGGCTCGAGAACAACATCCTTTTTTACATCGTCTGACGGGTAATGACCGTAAAGCGCAATGCCGACTCGCACCATATTATAAGACATCTCAGGACAGTCCAGCGCAGCCCCGCTGTTACCGGCATGTATTATTGGTGAAAAGCCCCGCCCGCACACCAGTGCAATAAACTCGGCAAAACGCTTGTTCTGCAAAACTGCATAGCTTTTGTCAGCCTCATCTGCAGATGCAAAATGAGTCATCAGACCTTCCAGTTTCAGGTTTTCTTCTTTTTCTATCGTATCGAGAATCTTTTTTGCCTCTTCAACGGTTTTTACACCGACACGGTTCATACCGGTATCCACTTTTAAATGCATCCGCATTTGGAGACCGCGCTCTTTTGCTACCTTAGCAGCGTTTTTAACGCAGTTCTGCGACACTGCAACCATTGATAAATCATATTCGGCGGCTTTTCTCCACTGTGCTAAATTGGCAGGTCCAAGAACAAGTATTGGCGCTGTTATGCCTTCGTTTCGTAAAACAGCCGCTTCTTCGGGAATCGCTACTGCTACCCATTCTGCCCCGGCCTCAATAGCCGCTTTTGAAACCATTGCGCTGCCGTGGCCGTATCCATCAGCCTTTACAACAGCGCAGAACATTGTGCCTTTTGGCAAATGCGCCCTGATATTTTTAACGTTTCGCATTATCGCGCCGAGGTTAATCTTAGCATATGTCGGTCGTGTTAACATAAGTTCCTTCTTCTCTAACTAATAAAAGCAGTATTATAGTTTTTGAATATCCTGTTCCTCAAGCAGCTTTACGCCGCCCGTTTTTAGTACTTGCATAGCCGCAGCTATGTCTTCGACACGGAAAAGTATCAGCGCGTTCTCGCTGGGCGTGCGAACAAAAGAGTATAAATATTCGACGCTTATTCCGGCTTTATCAAGCAGTGCAAGCACGTGAGCCAGCCCTCCCGGCTTATCCATTACTTCAGCGACTATTACCTCTGTGGTGCTGGCCGTAAAGCCGCCGTCTTTTAGCAGCGCAATTGCTTTGTCAGGATCGTTTACGATGCAGCGCATGATGCCGAAGTTGGTAGTGTCGGCTATGGACAGCGCGATAAGATCGATACCGCCCTGCCCGAGAACGTCGGTTATCTTTGCAAGACGTCCCTTCTTGTTTTCCACAAATACGGATATCTGCTTTATCATTCTAACGCCTCCTTATAATATACGGTTATCAATAACGCGTTTGGCCTTTCCTTCGCTCCGCGCTATAGTTTTGGGTTCTACAAGAGTCACCTTAACGCCTATTCCCAGCACCGACTGTATTTCCGCACTAATCCTGTTGCTTAAAGTTTCAAGGTGCTTAACCTCGTCAGAGAACAAATCTGCCGAAACTTCCACCTGAACTTCAAGGCAGTCATAGTTGCCCACCCTGTCGACTATTATCTGATAATGGGGCTGTACTTCCGCCATCTCTACGAGCACGCTCTCTATCTGAGAGGGGTATACATTTACGCCGCGTATAATAAGCATATCGTCGGTACGCCCCATAACTTTATCCATTCGTGCAAGCGTCCGACCGCAATCGCACTTTTCAATGCTGATAGATGTTATATCGCGCGTGCGGTAGCGTATAAGCGGTATGCCGTCTTTGTCTATCGTCGTTATAACAAGCTCCCCTTTTTGTCCGTAAGGCAGCGGTTCCAATGTATTCGGGTCTATTATTTCGGCCAGGAAGAAATCCTCCGCTATATGCAGCCCCTTTTTGTACATACAGTCGGAAGCAACGCCCGGACCTATAATCTCTGACAATCCGTAAATATCTATAGCCAGTATATCAAGACGTTGTTCTATCTCTTTTCGCATTGCCTCCGTCCAAGGTTCCGCGCCGAATACGCCGGCTTTAAGCTTTAAGTTTTTTCTATTAACGCCCATCTCATCCATAACCTCGGCTATATTCAGCGCGTAGGATGGCGTACAGGCCAGTATGGTAGTCCCGAAATCCTCCATAAGCATTATCTGGCGTTTAGTGTTCCCGCCTGACACCGGCACTGTTATTGCTCCTAAAGCCTCAGCGCCGTAATGAGCGCCAAGCCCTCCAGTAAAGAGTCCGTAACCGTAAGCCACCTGTATAACGGAGTCACGGCAGCCGCCCGCGAAAGTGAAAGTGCGCGCCATAAGCTGCGCCCAGTTTTGAATATCGCGCGCGGTATAGCCTACAACGGTTGGTTTACCGGTTGTTCCGGACGAAGCGTGTACGCGGCATATATCACTCATCGGAGCGGCGAACATGCCGAAAGGATAGTTATCTCTCAAATCCTGTTTCAATGTAAACGGCAGAAAACGCACGTCTTCAACGCTTTTTATGTCTTCCGGCCGCACTCCTTTTTCGTCAAAGGCTTTTTTGTAAAACGGAACATTTGCGTAAACCTTTTTAGCGGTTGCTTTTAGTTTTTCTGCCTGTAATTCAAGAAGCTGTTCTCTGTCCATACACTCCAGCTCTTTTTTCCAGTACATATGGTTACCTCCAATATACGTTTTTTAAACACTGTAGCCAAGTTCGAATGCGGCAAGATTAGATTCAATTGCTTTTTTGGGCACCGTTGCTTTAATAGCCTCAATAAAAGCCTGCTTTTCTATATCCATATTGCGCGCAAGCACGCCTATAAGCACTATATTTAAAACCTTTGCATTGCCGGCCTTTTGTGCAAGAGCAAGCGCATCAACGAATACAGCATCCGGCACTGTAGCCTTAATTTTCTCAACAATATCTTTTGGATACTCCGCAGCCCCGGTAATAACAGGCATCGGCAATACCTCCTGCGTGCTGACAAACATTTTGCCGCCCTTTTTAAGATATCCGCACCACCGCAGCGCTTCGAGTTTCTCGAAAGCGAGTATTATATCCGCTCCGCCCTTATCAATAACAGGAGATAAAACCCTATCGCCGAAACGCACATGCGTAACAACGCTTCCGCCGCGCTGCGCCATGCCGTGCACCTCGGAAAGCTTTACATCGCATCCTAAAGAAAGCGCCAGATTGCCAAGAACCCGGCTTGCCAGCAGCGTTCCCTGTCCCCCTACGCCCACAATCAATATATCAGTCATTTCAGTCTACCGCCGTTTCTATTGCGCCGAACGCACAGACGTTTTTGCAAAGCCCGCAGCCTATACATACAGCTTTGTCAATAACAATCCCGTGCTGCGTCTTTTTTATGGCGGGGCAGCCAAGCTTTATACATACGCCGCACTGTCTGCAAGCATCTGTAATTGCAAACGGCGGCAGTTTTGTTTTTTTATCGAGAAGAGCGCACGGACGTCTTGCGATAATAACGCTTAGCTCGTCTCTTGCAGTTTCCTCTTTAAGCGCCTTTTCAAGCTCCTTTAAATCGAACGGGTCTACTGTACGCACATGCTTTACTCCAAGAGCACCCGCCAGCTGCGCTATATCTATGGCATACGCTATATCGCCTTTTAAGTTTTTTCCGGTTGCCGGATGGTGCTGATGCCCCGTCATACCGGTCGTGGCGTTGTCAACGATTATTACCGTGCCCTTCGAGCCGTTGTATACCATATCCGTAAGCCCGGTAAGCCCGGAATGGAAAAATGTCGAGTCGCCTATTACCGCAACAAGCTTTCGCGCAAATTCTTTGCCGCGCGCCTTTTCCATGCCCATCGCCATTCCTATGCTTGCTCCCATACAGACACACGTGTCAATGCCCGTATGCGGAGGCAGCGCGCCTAATGTATAACACCCTATATCGCCCGTTGCTGTAAGTCCCAGTTTTTTTATAGTATAGAACACTGCGCGGTGAGGGCAGCCGGTGCACATAACCGGCGGTCTTTGCAGCAGCGTTCCCTGTTCGGTATTGTCTCTTTTTTTGCCGCCAATTTTTTCGGCAATCATATTAACGCTGTATTCGCCCTGCACAGTGAAAATCTCTTTTCCGGTAACGGGGATGCACATCTGCCTGATTTGGTTTTCAATAAACGGCTCTAACTCTTCCACTACATACAGCTCGTCAACCTGCTGTGCAAAGCTTTGTATAAGCTTTGCGGGCAAAGGATGTATAAGCCCCAGCTTTAATACGCTGGCATCCGGCAGCGCTTCGCGCACATAATTGTAAACAACGCCGCTTGTAATAATGCCTATCCCGGTATCTCGCATTTCAATACGGTTTATATCCAGCGTATCAGCAGCGCGTTTTATCTCTTCCATACGCTTTTCCAGCATAACGTGACGCTGCCTCGCCATTCCCGGCATCATTACATATTTTTGTATGTCCTTTACATACGGCTTTAGCGCTGTATTAAGGCGCTGTTCTGTCTCAACCAGCCCCTGAGAGTGCGAAAGCCGCGTGTTTGAACGCACAATAACGGGCGTGTCGAACCGTTCGGAGAGTTCAAACGCGCGCATTACATAGTCTTTAGCTTCGGCGCTGTCTGCGGGCTCTAGCATCGGCACATGGGCGCTTAGCGCATAAAGTCGCGAATCCTGTTCGTTCTGGCTTGAGTGCATACCGGGGTCGTCCGCAACAATTATTACAAGCCCTCCGTTTACGCCGGTATATGCGGCTGTAAACAGCGGGTCTGCCGCAACGTTCAATCCAACATGTTTCATGCAGCAAATAGCGCGCGCGCCCGCGATTGACGCTCCTATAGCGACTTCGAGCGCGACTTTCTCATTCGGCGACCATTCGGCATATATGCAATCGTACTTTGCTATATTTTCTGTAATTTCAGTGCTGGGTGTTCCGGGATATGCCGCCGCTACCGTTACCCCCGCTTCGTATGCGCCCCGCGCGAACGCCGCGTTGCCCAGCATCAGTTCTTTCATGTGTCTCTCCCTTATGGTGCTTTTTTATTCTAGCGCAAGTCTGTCACACGCTTAGCTTTTCCTTCAAAACGCTTTAACGATTCCGGCTCAACAAGCTTCACCTCGGCGGAAATATTAAGCACCGTATGAAGCGCGTGTTTTACTTTCCGTTCCAGCTCTTCAAGTGCCGCGAAACTATGCAACAATGCCGCATCGGTTACCTCCACAAGCACTTCTATACAATCCATATAACCTTCTTTCCGCACTATTATCTCGTAATGGGGCCCTATGTCCTTTACGCCAAGAAGTACGCTTTCTATCTGAGACGGAAATACATTGACGCCCCGGATAATAAGCATATCGTCTGTGCGTCCCTGCACCTTGGCCATGCGCATAGAGGTTCTGCCGCATCCGCATTTTTCGGGTATAAGCCATGTTATATCTTTCGTGCGGTAGCGCAGAATAGGCAGCGCCTCTTTTGTAAGGGACGTAATAACAAGCTCTCCGGGCTGACCGTGCGGAACAGGCTGCAGCGTCTTCCTGTCTAAAACTTCACAGTAAAAATGATCTTGCGCTATGTGCATGCCGCATTTTAAATGGCATTCTCCGGATACGCCCGGCCCTATAATTTCTGAAAGGCCGTAGTTTTCCGTTGCTGTCATATCCCATGCCTGTTCTATCTCCCTGCGCATTTCCTCAGTATGTCCCTCGCCGCCGAAAAGTCCAATCCTCAATGGCAGTTCTTTTGTGTTTATTCCCATCTTATTTGCAGTTTCCGCAAGGTACAGTGCGTACGATGGCGTACCGACCAGAACCGTTGTTCTAAAATCCTGCATTATTGATATCTGACGTTCCGAGTTGCCTCCTGATATGGGTATTATGGCCGCACCCATCTTTTCCAAGCCGTAATGAAGACCGAAGGCTCCCGTAAAAAGCGTATATCCGAATGTTATCTGGGCGATATCTTCCGGAGTAACACCGGCTGCGCATACCATCCTCGCGATACATTCAGACCACATATCCAAATCGTTTTTGGTATAACCCACAACCGTAGGCTTGCCCGTAGTCCCCGAAGAAGCGTGTATACGCACAACATCTTTCATTGGTACAGCGAAAAGCTTATACGGGAAATTCAGACGTAAGTCTTCTTTTTCAGTACAGGGTATTTTTGTTATATCGTCAAGCGTCTTTATGTCTTTCGGCGATACCCCTGCTTCATCAAGTTTTCTTTTATAATGTGGAACATTGTTGTAACACCGTTCAACCGTCTTTATAAGGCGCTCCGTCTGCAAAGCTTGTATCTTTTCCTCCGAAGCGCACTCAATACTCTCATTCCAAATCATAAAGGCTCCCCTAACTTAAAATATTTGCACGATACGCATAATAAAAAGCCGTCTAAATGATTTAGCTTACAGGGCACAAGCGCCCTTCCTTGCTTCCGTGCTGCATATTGTATAAATTATAGCGTATAGTTAAAAAAAAATAAAGCGAAAATACAGATAACGCCTCGCTTTATTTCCAGGTTCTATAATAAATGTTGGGGTGAGCGAAAAAAAGTGAAGCATTTTCCCCT
>CAZSMH010000026.1:0-21100 GCA_964607965.1 uncultured Christensenellaceae bacterium | reverse complement strand
CCCTTTGTATTTTGTTTGATTATCGACCAAAGTCAAAATTTTATACAACAAGGGAACAAAAGGGCATAAAAAAACCGCGTGATGAAAAGCGGCCCTAATCGATGTTTTTACTGTTGCGTCCAACACGCAGACGCACCATGGCTCTTGCAAGAGATATCTGGTTTTGCATGTATTCCTCGTAACTCTTTGTCTGGCGCAGACGTTCTTCGGCACGTTTCCGCGCTTCCTGTGCGCGCTTAACGTCAATCTCTTCCGGCCATTCCACCGCCTGTGAGAATATTATTGCCCGATCCGGCCTTACTTCTATAAAGCCTTCGGATGTGGTGCAAAGCTTCCATTCACCGTTAATGCATATCTTAATATTCCCGACAGCAATAGCCGCAACCATAGGCTCATGCATTTTCTGAACGCTCATATATCCGTCGGCTGTCGGAAAGATTACGCTCTCGGCTTTTCCTTTAAAAAATACCCTTTCGGGCGTTATTATCTCCAGCATAAATTCTGCGGGCATATTAAACCTCTTTACGGCTTCGCTATTTTTTTGGCCTTTATTCTTACGTCTTCAATATCTCCGGCCATAAAAAATGCGGCTTCGGGGATATCATCGGCTTCTCCGTCCACAACAGCCCGGAAACTTTCTATAGTGTTCTCTAGCGGCACATATTTCCCCGGTATACCCGAAAAAACTTCTGCAACCGACATAGGCTGTGAGAAAAAGCGTTGTATTTTTCTGGCGCGGTAAACAGCCGTCCTGTCTTCTTCCGAAAGCTCTTCCATACCCAGTATCGCAATAATATCCTGCAGTTCCCTGTATCTCTGAAGTACAGCCTGCACACGTCGGGCGACGCTGTAATGCTTTTCACCTATTATACGCGGATCAAGTATGCGCGAGGACGATTCAAGCGGGTTTATCGCAGGATAAATGCCAAGCTCGGATATCTGCCGTGACAAAACCGTCGTCGCATCAAGATGTGAGAATGTAGTTGCGGGCGCCGGGTCTGTTAAGTCATCCGCAGGAACATATATGGCCTGCACGGAGGTAATCGAGCCGTTTTTGGTTGACGTTATCCGTTCCTGCAGAGCTCCCAGCTCATTGGCAAGCGTCGGCTGATATCCTACGGCGGACGGTATGCGCCCCAGCAAAGCTGAAACCTCCGAACCCGCCTGTATAAAACGGTATATGTTGTCTATAAACAGCAGAACGTCCTGGTTTTCCTCGTCGCGCAGGTGTTCCGCCAGAGTAAGTCCGGTAAGCGCAACACGCATTCGCGAACCGGGGGGTTCGTTCATCTGCCCGAAAGCGAGGCATGTTTTTTCAATCACGCCGGATTCTCTCATATCTTCAATCAGTTCATGCCCCTCGCGGCTGCGCTCGCCGACTCCGGCAAATACTGAATATCCGCCGTGCTCGGTAGCAATATTTCGGATAAGCTCCATTATAAGCACTGTTTTGCCTACGCCTGCTCCTCCGAAAAGTCCTATCTTGCCGCCCTTTGCATACGGGGCTAAAAGGTCTATCACCTTTATGCCTGTTTCAAAAATCTCGGTAACAGGATGCTGGTCTGTAAACTTGGGCGGGTCCCTGTGAATGGGCATCCTTGCTCCCGTTATTTCGCCTTTGCCGTCAATAGGCTCTCCTATCACGTTCATCACCCGTCCGAGAGTCTGTCTGCCTACCGGCACATTTATTTTATTACCCGTATCTAAAACAGTAAGGCCGCAGCAAAGCCCTTCGGTGGCATGCAATGCTATGCAGCGCACTGTATTATCTCCTATATGCATGGCAACCTCAAGCCACACCTCTCTGTCCTCAAGCTGTATGACAAGCGCGTTATATATGGCTGGCAGCCCTTTATCGAATTTAACATCCAGCACCGGGCCCGTAATGCGTATCAGCTCTCCCTTGCCCGCTGTTTTATAATCGTGCATTCTATTCTCCTATTTCAACGCGTCAAGCGCTCCTATTATTTCAGAAATCTCGCTGGTAATCGCAGACTGTCTTGCGGTGTTATACTGCAGTGACAATTTGTCTATCATTTCTTCGGCGTTGTTGGTTGCATTTTCCATGGCATTCATGCGGGCACACTGTTCGCTCGCATATGATTGAACAAGACATCCGTATACAAGCCCTATTATGTACTGCGGTATAAGGCTGTCAAAAACCGCCTTGCGTGACGGATGATAAAAAAGCTCAGCGGAATAATGCGTTTCCGTCTCTACGTCCACCAGGTTAGACACAGATACGGGAAGCAGCTTTATAATCCGCGGTTCCTGCTTTAATGCCGAGATAAACTTGGTATATACCACGTATACCTCGTCCATAATACCGCTGTCATACAATTCGAGTATATCCCTTGTTATCGCTCTCGCATTAAACAGCGAAGGGTTTTGGGAAACATGAAGAAACTCAACGTCTACCATATATCCCCGCCGGTCAAAGAAAACGCGCGCCAGCTGTCCGACAGTGAGTATATAACGTTCTTCACTGCTCTTCATATATTCGTGAGCCAGTTTAAGTACGTTATGATTGTAACCACCGCAAAGCCCCTTATCCGCGGCAATAACGATGTATGCGGCTTTTCCGCCTTCGCTTTCGCCCACATACGGATGCTCAAGCTCCCGAGTGTGCATCAGTATATCTTTCAGCGCCGCCTGCACCCGCTCAAAATGAACATGATTCGCTTCGTACCTCGCTATGGCCTTTTTCATTTTGGAAGTGGAAATAAGATGCATGGCGCGCGTTATCTGTTCCGTTTCTGATATTGATTTTATACTGTGCCGTATATCAGCCATGCCCGCCATATTATTCTTCTTCCTCTGATTCTATTGGCAAATTGTTTTTTTTGCAGTACGTAATCGAGAAGTTATGCGCCGCCTTATCCAGCGTCTTTACAGCATCATCCCATAAATCGCCTGTTCTTTCTATGGTTACGCGAATATCCGGATATCTTGTGTCCACATATTCGAGATATTCTCTGCAAAACGCGCTTACATGCTCCTTAGGCATTTTCAAAAGATGCTTGTTTATCGCGGCATGCAGTATTATTACCTGGCTCGCCATGGAATAGGGCGCATACTGCGCCTGCTTCAGCGATTCGGTAAGACGCGCTCCCTGCTCTAGTGTTTCGCGTGTCGTTTTGTCAAGGTCGGATGCGAACCTTGCAAAAACAGCCAGTTCACGGTACTGCGCCAAATCGAGTCTCAGCCTCCCCGCAACCTTGCGCATCGCTTTAAGCTGCGCATTGCCTCCCACCCGCGATACGGACAAACCGACATTCACCGCCGGCCTTATGCCTGCGTTGAACAGTTCGGATTCCAAAAATATCTGCCCGTCGGTGATTGATATTACATTTGTGGGTATGTATGCAGAAATATCTCCCGACATTGTTTCTATTATCGGCAGCGCTGTCATTGATCCGCCGCCGTATTCCTTCGACAGCCGCGCTGCGCGCTCTAATAGGCGCGAATGCAGATAAAAAACATCTCCGGGATACGCCTCGCGCCCTGGCGGCCTTCTTAGCAGAAGCGACATTGTTCTGTATGCAACTGCGTGTTTTGATAAATCGTCGTATACTATAAGAACGTCCTTGCCTGCATACATAAATTCCTCGGCTATAGCGCATCCGGCGTACGGCGCTATATACTGCATGGCTGGTGAATCGCTGCTTGTTGACGCAACGACTATTGTATAAGAAAGCGCTCTTTCAGATTCCAGGGTTTTTATTATGCCGGATATCGTTGAAGCTTTTTGGCCTATCGCAACATACACGCAAATCACGTTTTTATCGTGCTGATTGAGTATAGTATCAATTGCTATTGCTGTCTTGCCTGTCTGCCTGTCGCCTATGATAAGCTCTCTTTGCCCTTTTCCTATAGGTATCATGCTGTCTATAAACATGATCCCGGTTTCAAGAGGTTCTGACACGTCCTTTCTGTCGAATATCTGCGGTGCCTGCGCCTCTATAGGGCGATACCCTTCTGCGGCTATTTTCCCCCTGCCGTCAAGCGGCAGTCCCAGAGGGCTGATAACGCGTCCTATAAGGGTTTCCCCCACCGGCACCTGCACAACGCTGCCTGTCTTCCTTACGTTTGAACCTGCGCTTACATCAGCAACGTTGCCCAGCAGCACCGCGCCCAACATATCCTTTGAAAGATTCATAACAATACCAAAGCAGTTGTTTTCAAATTCCAGAAGCTCTCCGTATTTGCACCCGTCAAGCCCCGCGACATGCGCTATACCGTCGCCAGAATACTTGACTGTTCCAATTTCATTAAGCCTTGGCCTCGGCTTATACTCGTCTATATGTTTTTTTGCAGACTCGCCGGATACCTTAAAATCAAGCTCGTTTTGCTTGTCATTGGTAAATATGTGCGTATCTGTTATGTATTTATTGATGTCCTCAAGGTGAGTGCTTACGCTGCTGTCGTAAACCTTATCCCCGAGAACAACAATAAAACCGCCCAGCAGTTTCGGGCAGACTTCTGTTTCAAAAACTATTTCATCATGGACAAGCGATTCAAAGCGTTTTTTTATAACCAGAACAGTCGCCGCATCAAGCTCTACAGCAGACTTCAGCTTACCTTTTATAGCCACAAATCATACCACCTTCTCAAAGAATTCGTCGATGATTTTGCGGTTGTCCTCCACTGTAATCTCACGTTCTATAACTTTTTTTGCAATCTGCACGCTAAGCTCGGCGATATCAGAACGCATATCGAGCAGCGCCTGTTCCTTTTCGGCGTCTATTTCTTTTCTGGCTTGTATCACCATATCTTTCGCGCGTTCCTTGGCATTGTCAAGAACCTCGCGCGCATGTTCTTTGGAAAGCTCGCTGCTCTTTGCTATAAGAGCTGCAGCCTCGTCCTGCGCTTTAGCCATCATCTGCTCATACTGTTCCTTTTGCTGTATCAGGGTTTCTTCACGCGTATCCAGTTCGTCAGCCTTGTCGGAAAACGCATGCTCTCTTTTTTTTATGTACTTGAGCACAGGCTTGTAGATTAGCACCCGCAGCACAACGAACATAATAAGCACGTTTAATATATGAAGGCCAACCTTGAAAATATCAATATCAGGCATCGTTCTTCCTCTCGTTTATTATCCTTGTTAGCGCTAAATCTTACCTATCATAAGAATAGCAATAACAAAACCGTAAATTGCTGTCGTTTCTGCGAATGCGAGACCGATAAGCAGCATCGCGTTTATCTTTCCGCTTGCCTCGGGCTGCCTCGCAACGGCTTCCGCCGCTTTACTGGTGGCTATACCCATGCCTATTCCCGCGCCCACGCCGGTAAACACCGCGAGCCCAACGCCTATTGCAATCAAGGCTGTCATAATCTATACCTCCGCTTTAATAAAAATTTATCTTTTTGCCCCATACATCAGCGTCTCTTCCATAAAAGAGAGCGTCAGCACAAGGAATATATATGTCTGAATCCCAACATGAAACAGGTTAAAGTATATTGCCAGTATGCCCGGTATGCCTATGGACAGGTAAGTCACGCTGTATAAAAGATTCATAACTACCATACCCGCAAACATGTTGCCGAAAAGACGGAATGAGAGGGATACCGGTATCACCGAGTGCGTAACCAGGTTTATCGGCAGCATGAACGCCTTGGGGCGCACAAACCAGAGCAGCCTGCCAAAAAAACCCGAATAATAAAAACCAAAAGCGTTTATCAGTACAAAAGACATCAATGCTAAAGCTATGGTAAAATTGATATCCGAAGCCGGCGGACGCACGCCGAAAAGCTCTGACATGCTGGTGGCAATAATCATAACGGCAATGGCAAAAATATACGAAGCGAATGCCGCGCCGCGCCTGCCCAGCTGCGAGCCGGTAAACTTCTCGCAGAATTCCACGAACATTTCAAGCACGTTTTGAAAACCTTTGGGAACTGTTTTGAATTTTGGTATAACAAACAGCCTGATTGCAACAGCGGCTAATATAAGTATCAGCATTACTACCCATGTTGTAAGCATCGTCTCGCTTATTTGAAGACCGAATAAGTTTATATCCCGCGGCGTTACGGTAACTTCCTCCATACCGGCCATATGCTGTGCAGCTTGTGCATTAAGTTCAACCATTTGCTTTATCCCTTTCGTTTAATCTGCTTCGCCTTAAATAAATAAACAAAAGGGCGCAGATTAATCCCGCAAGCATGCCGCAGGCCGTAAGAATAAGCATAGTCAGCGAAATATCAGAAATATATACGAGAACAAAAACTATTGCCGCCATTTTTGCAAAGAGCAGCAAGCAGCCAATAATTTTTTTTATCGTGCTTTCACCGAATATCATTTTTTTCAGGAATACCAGCGCCAAAACCTGCAGCACGCCTATTACAATTCCTGCTAATAAACCCCACATAACATCCTATTTTAATCAATACGTTTCAAAAATGCAAGTGCTCTTTTGTTTAAAATAATGCCCCAGCTTTTCCGCCGTTTTCAAGTCCGTACCCATATGGATATAAGCAGCAAGCGACGAAATATCAACAGTGTTGCCCCCTTCACCTATGTTATTCCACTCTGCAAAGCCATCCCTGACAGACGTTTTTTCAAGCAGGCGCTGCGCACCCAGCGCACTTAAAAGCCCGTATGCATCCACTGCGCGTACCATGCCGAATTTCTCTTTTCCATTATACGGTATAAAGTATTCGGCGCTTGCAAACCCTTGTGCTAATATGAATCCCAGCAAAGCGCCTATATCCTCCTCATCCTCATAAACGGTTTCTATTATATTCGCTTTGCCGTTTTCGTTGTAGAAAAGCATGTATGCCCGTGCAGACCCATCCTTAAGCAGCACTGCTGCGCGCCCGTCGTCAATTGCAAGCTCATCTGTCCGCCACCGCCATTCGCGCTCTCCCCTTATAATATAGCCCTCATAACCGCACATCATACGGTTATACATCTTTCCGAGTAAAAATGCGTCCTTAGTTTCTATGATATCTGAGCCGCATCTGCAGTACGCTTCCGTTACCGTCTGACGGCTGACGTATGAAAACGCCGACCAGCCGAAGTTTTCATAAAAAGAATGCTTGAAAGGATAAAGGTGAGTTATTAACACTCCGCGTGAACGCAGCAGAACCAAAGCCTCGTAAAGCAGGCGGCGCATATGCCCCTTGCCTCTGTGCTTCTTTGAAGTCGCCGCACCTGTTATAAAAGCGGTGGGCATCTGCTGTCCCTGTATCAAAATATTATAAGGCACGATATGCAGTGCACTTATAAGCTCTCCCCCGTCAATCATTCCGAGCGAACTTTGTGCTTTGTTTTCTAAGTACCAGTTGATAAATTTGTCGGAATCTTCAAACGCTTCTTTCCATAACGCAGCCGCAAGCGGCCTGTCGCCTTCTTCCAGCAGCCTTATATCCATATTATCCGCTCCTTATTCCAACGAATTTTTCCAAGAGAAACACGGGGCGGTAAGACATCTTTGCTTTTCTTAGACCCTCTATCCCCATGTCTTCCTCTCTGTTTATATATTTAAGATAATACCATTCATGCCGCACAAACTCCCTGTTTATCAGCGCGTATGAGCCCTGAATCAAAGGATTCGCTTTTTCAATATGTATAATTGCCATATCACTTCCGAACTTCTCGCCTATCGTGAACGCTTCCAGTTTACCGTCCACATACAACAGCCCGCCTGTAAGCCTGAGTATGTCTATATACTGCAGCGCATCCTTTATAGCCGAAAGCTCATTCGAATAGCTTTTTGTCATTCCGCCTTTGCTTTGCGCCCATACCGTAAAAAGCCTTAAACACTCATCGTAATCATCCTTTGTGTACCGCCTGTATTGCGCGCTGTGAGAGGACAGCAGCCTGTTTATATGGTTTCGCTTGCTGTGGTATTTTTTACCCTCAAGCGCAGACAAGTCACTGGAGTTGTAAACGTACTCGAAATTTTTTCGGTCTTCAAAAAAAGTATACCTGACCGGACAGTCGTGCTCTATTTTCTGCCTTATCTGCGCCGTAACTCCGCGAAGCTCCGGCCTTGCTCCCCGGCTTATCATAAAAGTTTCTGCGCGGGAGAGAGCTTCCTCTATGCTTGAATCGCAGTCACTTAAATACGGCGGCAGCATAAACGATTCCGTTCCGTTATCAAGATACAAATACATCGCGATGTCGTCTGTTGCTATCATTGTGTTAAAGAGGCGCCTCCAGATAAATATATTTGCGAATGACGCCTCAAGGTTATGGTAATTGTTACATAGCGTATAGCTTTCAAATAATTCTTTGTCGCCAAGCTCGATTGGTTTAAATGCTAACATGTTGTCTCCTGCTTTATAATGCTTGTCTTATTATATACCAGAGAAATGTTTTTTTCAAAATTCGGATACAACATTTTGTTATACCTCTGCTGCCGCCTATTCCTCGTATACCGAGCCGTCGGTGCCTATAACCGTGACCCGCCACGGAATCGTTTTACCGCTTTGGGCAATCGCGTTGCGGACAGCGTTTTCAAGACCGCCGCAGCACGGCACGCTCATGCGCAGCACCTGAACGCTTTTTATATCGTTGTTCTTGATTATTTCGGTCAGTTTTCCCTCATAGTCGACATTATCAAGCTTAGGGCAGCCAATAAGGGTTATTTTGCCCCGCATGAACCGGCTGTGTACCTGCGCATTGGCAAAAGCCGTGCAATCCGCCGCTATAAGCAGCTTGGCTTTGTCAAAGAACGGCGCGTTTGCCGGAACAAGCTGTATCTGGCACGGCCACTGCATAAGCTCTGAAACGGAATCCTGACGCTCCGCTGCCGCACATGCCTGCGGTTTGTTTAATGTGCGCAAGTTCGCCGAAGGGCACGCGCACATAGACGGTTTTGCAGCTTTTTTAGCCGCCTCCATATTTCGCAGAACAGCCTTTTCGTCGTATTCCTCCGCTTCGCGCTCTGTGATGGTAATAGCCCCCGTCGGGCACTCCGGAAGACAGTCGCCCAACCCGTCGCAGTACGATTCGGAAACAAGCTTAGCCTTGCCGTCCACTAATTTCAGCGCTCCTTCGTGACACGCGTTTATACACAATCCGCAGCCGTTGCACTTTTGCTCATCTATGGTAACTATCTTTCTTTTCATTTGTATGCCTCCCTTGTTTTTGTATATTAATTATCGTATACTTTACGCAATAAGTATGTTGCAGCTGCAACATTTAACGGAGGCAAAAAAATCGATTACGGACAGCTTGCCAAACTAAACATTCCGCTCTTTTCCGGCATTTGCTGCGGCGAGCTTGCCAAGATGTCAGAGTGCTTAAACGCTCGTATTGCAAATTTTAGCAAGGGCGCTTATCTGCTGATGGAAGGCGATCCGCTTTATGAAGTAGGCATTATTCTTGAAGGTCAGGCAGCCGTTTATAAGACGAATGTGCTGGGAAACCGCGTTCTTTTCACTTCCCTTTATCCCCCGCACCTTTTTGCCGAAGCGGTTTTATGCGCGGAAATATCCGAAAGCCCCGTGTCCGTAGAAGCGATCAGCGAAGTAAAAGCGTTGTTTATACCGTACGAACGCATTATAAAAAGCTGTCCTAATTGCTGCCCCCATCATGCCTTGCTTATACGAAACCTGCTGAAGATTGTGGCGCAAAAAGCAATCTCGCTTACAAAAAAGCTCGACCATGTGGCGCACAAGACGACACGCCAGAAACTCGCGTCTTACCTTTTATCCGAGGCGTCGCATACCGGCCGCGACCGTTTTTCTATTGGCTTTGACAGGCAGTCTCTCGCCGATTACCTTTGCGTTAACCGGAGCGCCCTGTCTCGGGAGCTTTCCCGTATTGGCAGCGAGGGTATAATAAGCTACCACCGCAGCAGCTTTTTTATACGCGACAGGCAAAGGCTTAAGCAGATTCTGCTTGATGAGCATTAGCAATATAATTAAGTATAGCAACACTATTTGCAATATACGGAGGTTGTATGGATACAGGCGTAACTTTTGCTAAGGGTTTTACCGCTGCGGGCGCTGCCTGCGGCATTAAGAAAAATGGCGGAGCGGATCTTGCCGTGGTGCTGTGCGAACATACTGCGACAGCTGCCGGAATGTTTACGCGAAACATCGTAAAAGGACATTCGCTGCTGCTTGCGCAAAAAAATGTGCGAAGCGGCATTGCACAGGCAGTTATAATAAACGCCGGAAACGCTAACGCATGCATGGGCAAACAAGGCGAAAAGGATGCGCGGAAAATGGCAGAATCGGCAGCGCAGCGGCTTGGCTGCAAACCGCATTATGTGCTTACCGGCTCTACGGGGGTTATCGGCATGCCTCTGCCGGTAAACCGTATTGAAAGCGCATTATCAAGCATCTGCCTTTCCAAAGAGGGCGGGGCTGACGCAGCGCGTGCAATAATGACTACCGATACATACGCAAAGCAGGCGGCGGAAAGTGTTTTTATTGGCGGACGCGAGGTGCGCATCGGCGGCATGGCCAAGGGTTCGGGAATGATTCACCCCAATATGGCAACGCTTATAGTTGTTATAACGACAGACGCAGCAATTTCTCATAAAGCGCTTAAAAGCGCCCTTAAAACAGCAGTGGATTCTTCGTTTAACCGCATTTCTGTTGACGGTGATATGAGCGTATGCGACCAGGTTTTGATTATGGCGTCCGGGTTGGCGGAAAATGCGCCTATTGAGAACGGCACGCATGATTACAAGCTGTTTGCGGACGCGCTTGAAACAGTATGCATCAAGCTTGCTAAAATGCTGGCTGCGGACGGCGAAGGCGCGACAAAGCTGCTTACCATTAACGTCAAGAATGCGCGCACCGGCAAAGATGCGCAAAAAATCGCAAGGGCAATTGCCAATTCTCCGTTATGCAAGACTGCGGCTTTCGGCAACGATGCGAACTGGGGGCGTCTGCTGACCGCCGCAGGTTACAGCGGCGCAAGGTTTGACCCGTCTTTGGTTGATATATTCATCGGCAGTGTGCAGGTATGCAAAAACGGAGGCGGTCTCCCGTTTGACGAAAACGAGGCGCTGCGCGAGCTGAAACAGAAAGAAGTTGTATATACCATTGATTTGAACGACGGGGAAAAATCGCAAACCATGTGGACTTGCGATTTTTCTGTCGATTATGTGCGCATAAACGCCGACTACAGGACATAGGTTAAATATTTCTAAAAGCAAAGCAGCGGCAGCCTATGCCCCGCTGCTTTTTTACATAAACCGTTCGAAACGCTCCGCCTTTGCCTTGCATACCGGGCATACGCGGGGTGGGTTGTTGTTTGCGCAAAGGTAACCGCATACACTGCATCGAAATACCGGGTACGGCAATGCCGAGGGTGCTTTGCCGCCAAAATCTTCGGCTGATTCTTTTGCTGCTCTGCGCTGCTCAAGCGGCAATCTTCGCTCCGGCACCTGTTTTCCGCTTTGCGCATTGTCCGATACATACAGTGCGCAGTAGCACGCGCCGAATTCGGCCAAGTCATCGTCACGGTATACGCACGGGCATACGATATCCATATTGTCCTCTGCGCTGTCGCCTTCAAACAGCCGGCATGGGCAGCTTTCTATACCGTAGCGCTCGTTATTTGCCATTAGACCTTCGCATAAGGTCTCTACAAACTCGTCATCAGGGTTTAATGTATAACCGCCTTCTGCAGCGTCGCGCCGCAGCTTAGAGAGCCTTTCTTTAACGTCCATATTAATCACCAAGCAAAGCGTCCAGCGATTCTTTGTCATACCCAATAATACATTTTTCGTCATTAATAACGATGGTAGGAAAAGAACCGCTCGGGTTGTGGCGCAGCTGACGTTGCCTTACATCCGAAAGCTCCGTATCGCTGAGCATATCAACATCAATATATTGGTAAGCAATACCGTTGTCGTTAAAGAAGGCTTTTGCCTTTCTGCACCAACCGCATGTGCTTAGCGCATATACCGTGATATTCCCTATGTCACGTCCTGAAACCTTAGTAAAATTCGGCATCTGTTTTCTCCTGATTATTTATCAGCTTATTATGCTGAAATATTTAGCTTATTGTACCTTGTAAATTTCTCAGCCGCAAGTGTTTTCGCCGATTGACAACAAAGCTTATGCCGTGCTACGATATTCTATATTGAAAAGAGTACTTTCTTTATAAACGGCTATATTTTCAATAAATCAGCAAGCCGTTTTTCTATTAATTAAAGGAGTGTATGTAAAGTGGATGATAAAATAATGCTTATCGCGCAGCGTCTGTCGGCACTTCGGGAAATTATGGGCGTTTCTGCTGCCGAAATGGCGCAAGCCACAGGCAAAAGCTTGGATGAATACTTGGAATATGAAGCTGGCAAGCACGATTTCTCATTTTCT
The DNA here is from genome assembly GCA_964607965.1 of uncultured Christensenellaceae bacterium. Taxonomy (GTDB): domain Bacteria; phylum Bacillota; class Clostridia; order Christensenellales; family SZUA-584; genus SZUA-584. The sequence continues at coordinate 8,812 of CAZSMH010000026.1, read as the reverse complement.
TTTCTGTATTCTGCCGCGGGGCGGCTTGGCATTGACATTGTTGATCTGATGACGGGCGAAGCACCGAGGCTTTCAGTCTGCTCTCTTGTCCGCGCGGGAAAAGGATTGAAAATGGAACGCCGCAAAGAGTATAAGTATGAGCATCTTGCGTACATATTTAAAAACAAGAGAATTGAACCTTTCCTTGTTACCGTTGAGCCTACTGATGTTGACGCAATGACTCATTTAAAATCGCATAATGGCCACGAGTTTAACTACATTATCGAGGGAAGCATGACGCTTTTTATTGACAACCAGCAGCTTAACCTTAATATAGGCGATGCTGTTTATTTTGACGCTTCTCGTCCGCACGCAATGAAAGCGCTGGGCGGCGTGTGCAAATTTTTAGCTGTTATAACAAAGTAGGGGGACGCTATGAGGATATTTGAAAAGTATGTAAGGGCAGAATACGATTCGTATGAGGATTTCAAAATTAATTTTAAAATAAACGTACCTGAGCGGTTTAATTTCGCGTACGACGTGCTGGATGCACTGGCTGCGGAAAAACCTGATAAGCGGGCGCTTGTTTGGGTGAACGAAAACGGAGAAAAGCATGACTTTACTTTTTCCGATATAAAACGGCTGTCCGATAAGGCTGCAAACTTTTTTCTTTCGCTCGGCATTAAAAAAGGCGACAAGGTGATGATTATACTAAAACGCCACTATGAATTCTGGTATACCATAATGGCACTGCACAAAATAGGCGCTGTTGCTATACCCGCCACGCATCTTCTTACCAAAAAAGATATAGAATACCGTGTAAACGCGGCCGGCATACGCATGATAGTCTGCACGTCTTTTGGAGACGTTTCTTCCGGCATTGATATGGCTGAAAATGTGCCGACGCTTGAGTTTAAGGCGCTTCTCGGAGGTACTCGGGAAGGCTGGCTTGATTACACCGCGGGCGTTGATTCTGCCTGCGATTCTCTTATTGTTGACGATCTTCCGGATAATGACGATATCATGCTGCTCTATTTTACTTCGGGCACTACAGGGCTTCCAAAGATGGTTATACATTCTTACACATATCCTTTCGGGCACATACCGACTGCTGTTTACTGGCAGAATGTTGACCCGGAGGGACTGCACCTTACGGTGGCTGATACAGGCTGGGCAAAATCTGTTTGGGGCAAGCTTTACGGCCAGTGGTTCGGCGAAACTGCCGTTTTCGTCTACGATCACGAAAAATTTGTACCCTCACAGATGCTGGCGGCCATTTGCGACAACAAGGTGACCACATTCTGCGCTCCGCCTACGATATACCGATATTTTATAAAAGAAGACTTGACAAAGTACGATTTTTCGGCTTTAAAATACGCTACAATTGCGGGCGAGCCTTTAAACCCGGAAGTATTCAGCCAGTTTAAGGCGACCACAGGGCTTAAGATGATGGAGGGCTTCGGGCAGACCGAAACGACTCTTTCGGTGGCTAATTATATATTCATGGAACCTCGCCCCGGTTCTATGGGCAAGCCGTCTCCTCTTTTTGACGTGGATATAGTAAACGAGTCCGGCGAACCTTGCGGATGGGGAGAACCCGGCGAGATTGTGATACACACTGCCAACGGTGTTTCGCCCGGAATGTTCTTAGGGTATTACTGCGATAAGGAGCTTACCGATTCTGTCTGGTACGACGGTGTTTATCACACAGGCGATGTTGCATGGAGAGATGAAGACGGCTATTACTGGTACGTTGGGCGCACGGACGACGTTATTAAAAGCTCGGGTTACCGCATAGGACCTTTTGAAGTGGAAAGCGCGCTTATAGAGCATCCGGCAGTTCTCGAGACGGCTATAACCGGAGTTCCGCACCCCGTACGCGGGCAGATTGTAAAAGCCACAATTGTTTTGGCAAAAGGTTTTAAAGCAAGTGACGAACTTGCATTTGAGCTGCAGGAGCATGTAAAAAAAGTCACCGCGCCATATAAATATCCGCGCGTTATAGAGTTTGTCACCGAACTTCCAAAAACTATAAGCGGTAAAATACGCCGCGTAGAGTTGCGTGAACGTGACAAGGAAAAGTAAACGTTATATAAAAAGCGCCGCGGCAGTATAGCGGCGCTTTTGTTTATGTCCTAACCAAAAAAAGCATTCATATCATCCGTTCGGGAAAAGCTCATCCATTCTCTCGGAAGACAGATTAAAAAAATCTTTCAGATGCTTTTTAGCCTTCTGTGTACGCACTTCCAGAAAACTTCTTAAATCTTTTACATCGCTTCTCCACTGACTCATTGACCTCGGCCATCCCCATCTTTTTATATGGCGCTCCATCTCCGGCTCCATCTCGGCTATCATTTCGTCAAAAAGCGATAGCAGCTTCTCTTTTGTGTATATATTGTTGAGCACATAGGCATAGCGTTCAATAAACGATTCCTTCCAGCCGGGGTTTTGTAAAAGGGCGCATTGTATATCCATATTTGTTATATAGCCATGAGCGGTAGGCACGCCGCTCGGATCAAAAAATCGGCGCAACAAACTTCTGTTGCTGTCAAACATGCAATGGTCAAAATCGAACAGCAGAAACCGCCATTTGAAGGAATAATCAATTGCACGTCCGTATTTTTGATTGAACATATCGGAGTTGCAGAAAAAAGTCTCCGCGATAAGATAATCCATGGCAGCCTGCGTGTCCACTTTGGTGCTGAATTCAGCAAAGTTATCTTCGTTGCTCATGTTATAAGATCGGGCAAACGAACGCACATCCAGTATCTCGGACGCTGTACCGTCCAGTGCGTCTTTGTTCCATCTTATGCGCTCAATATTATCGCTCGAGGTGTTAAAACGGTATGCATAATAAGATGCGTTCTGGTTCTCACGCAGGTCATACAAACCATAGTATCTTCCGTTAACATACAGCACAACCAGCCTGTACTCAGAATAATCCACATCCATCTCGCGGCTGGCCATATGGCAAAACGCATCGCGTATGCGGGCATATTCTTTATCCTGCCCCGAGCTTCGCAGCGTTAAAGACTCGAACGTTACATACGGGAAGTCTTTAAAAAACGGGTATGTTACTTCGCCTTGTCCGTAGCCTCCGCGCAGATACAGTTTTATTGATTTCTGCGCATGTTTTAAAGTGCCGGAACCCGAGGCGCGCATGCCGGCGGGGAATGCAACCCCCAGCGTACCGTCACTCTCATAAAACTCTATGTAGCCTTCTCTTTCGTTCCTGTCTCTTCTCTCCGTTATGTTGTAAACCCTCGAAAAATCGTTCGGGTTTGCCGATAAACACACTACGGGGACAGTGGATTTTTCTTCAAAAAGATAAGTAGCTACAGCCATTTCACTTTTAAGCCTGTTTTCTGCGTAAGCAGCTGCTTTTACTACCGTTGTATCATCAAGCTTAACAGGTCCAGCATATAATTTTGCAGACTGTGTCGGTTTTGACCCGTCAAGCGTATAGTATATTTTAGCATCCGGTGTATCGCAGCGCATCTCCAGCATTACCGTGCCTTGAGCATACCCGCCCGGCCTTGAGAACGAAGGCTTTGCGGTATAAGAAGAAATTTCGCCCTTATTGGTCTCGCCGGGAGTCGGCGTATCAAAAAAAACGCGTGCTCCCGAATAATCCCCGGGTGCACGCCCGCTTGTCACGTCAGGACGCAGTACGCCGGTTTCAAAAACGTCCAGCGTATTTCCTTCCGGAGATGAGAGCATAAGCAGCTCTCCCGTGAACGTTATGCCAAGTTTAGCAACATTGCTCCTTTGCTCGGAGGGCTTGCTGGAGGCGTAAACCAGCGCATACCCGCCCGCAGGCACCGTAATATCCGGCACCTGCCATTTATAAGGGTTTTTATCGCTATCGCTAATATAATACCCCTTAAGATTAACGTCCTCGTTTCCGCCGTTGGCAACTTCAATCCAGTCAAGCTTGCCTGTTTTTGCATATGCAACAGAGGAAACCTCATTTATCCAAATCCCATTCTCGTCCAGAGCGGTTACTTTTAAAAAATCTTCGAATCCTTTTGTAGTATTATTCTGACCCGGCGTTGGCTGCGGAAAATAAACCCACTTTTCAGCATCCTCCACCAGCCTGCCATAGGAAACGATATTGTCGGGCAAGCTATCCGGCACGGCAATCATCTCACATTCCATGCTGCGCAGGTTTGTAAGCATCAATTCAGCGTCGTTCCTTGACAGGACAAAGTTTGTGTGCAAGTCGGTTTTAGACGCGAATCTATCTTTGCCAGATAAAAACACAACTAAGAATTCGCCGGGTTCTATTTCAACATTGGGAAAACGCCATTTTGCCGGGTCGCTATTATTATCCGAAAGCGCATAGTACCCAAGGTTTATTGTTTGCGTTGACGCGTTATAAATTTCCGCCCAGGCGGTTCTGTCCCCGTCCTCGTCTATTCTTGAATATTTATTGTTGATCAAAAACTCGTTAATCCTGACGCCTTCTAAAGTTGTAACCATGCTATATTCAAGCGTCTTGATTCCGTCTGCCTCATTAGATTCGCCCGGGGTAGGCAAACCGAAATATACAAAATCGCCGGATTTGTCACGTCCCATTGAAAAAGAGTCGGGCGGCGTTTCCTGCCATTGAATCTTATCTTCAAGCGTACCTGCCGGATTTATCAGCCAGAGGCCTTGTTCGAGCTTATTAAGCCTAAAACTTGTATGCAGTTCTCCGCTGGTTTTGTCTTTGCCGGACAAAAACACAATAAGGTATTCGCCTGGGTTCAGCGAAATATCCGGGAACCGCCATTTTGCATTGTTTGAAGGATCGTCAGTTATAAAATAGCCGTTTAACGATACCGCTTCCCCAGTTGTATTGCATAGTTCAACCCATCCTGATTTTTCTGTGCCCGAACCGGCAATGCCGTCTTTGTCATCAACCATTAATTCATTTATCTGCACTGCGCCCAAAGGAGCAGACTGAAGTATATCCTCAAGGCTGCTGCTGCCGAGATCCCCGTTGTTTTCACCGGGCGTCGGGCAGGCATAATAACAATAAATGCCGTTTTTATCTCTGCCCCAGCTTACGTCGGTATGCAGCTGCGGAACTTGCAGCTCCTGTATCAACCCGCCCTCAGGGCTTGTCAATACTACCGACTCTCCGAGACCGGATATTTTAAACCCTGTGCAAAGGTCATTCTTTTCATTTTTTTCCTGTAATTTCGGTGAAGCATAAACAACGATATATCCGTTAGGTTCAATCGTAATATTAGGGAATTTCCACATGAACGGCCTGTTTATGTTATCGGATAACCCGTATCCTTTAAGGGATATCGCCTGTGAAGTCGCATTATAAATCTCTATCCAATCCGGCGTGCCAAGATCCGGATCTGCCAGCGAATAGGCGTTTTTTGATACGACTTCATTTATAAACAGCCCTTCTTTACCGTTGGGCGAAAATGTTTCTTCGTCACCACAGCCAAAGGATGATATTAATAATAATATTAAAACAAAAATAGCCAGTGTTTTTTTAGCCATTGACGAATTTTCTCCTTACAGTCCATTCGACAGAAAATAATAGTTACCGTGCTATTGTATCATATTTCTCGCAAATGTAAATCCAAACTATATACATACAACAATCAAGCTGGTTTATTTATTGCTCAATACCTACTATGCCTTTATTTATAAGCAATGCACAATAATATACATGCGAATTTATACAGAATAAAACGGAGCCTGCGCTCCGCCTTATTCTTTAAGTTATCTTTTTAAAAGCGGGTTTGCCGTCTTTCATGTACATGCGCACCTTGTCTTTTATGCTTATTTTTCCCTTAAGTATTTCCTCAGAAAGCTGGTCCTCTACAATCTGCTGAATCATACGCCTAAGCGGCCGTGCCCCGTAATTCTCATCAAAGCCTTCCCTTGCAAGATACAGTACGGTATCGTCTTTATACTCTAAGTATATCTCGCGCTCCGAAAGCCTTTTAATAACGCTGTTCAGCATCAGCCGTACAATTTCTCGGGTGTGATCTTCGCTTAACTTGTGGAACACTATTATATCATCCAGGCGGTTGATAAACTCCGGACGAAATGCCTTTTTAAGCTCGTCCAGTATGCCCTGCTTCATCTGCTCGTATCCCCGGTCTGTGTTTGCAGCAGCAAAGCCTATCTTTTTTATATCAATCCCGCCCGCGCCTAAGTTGGATGTCATAATTATTACGCAGTTTTTAAAATCCACCAGCCGGCCTTTGGAATCTGTCAGCCGCCCGTCCTCGAGTATCTGCAGCATTATGTTGAACACATCAGGGTGCGCCTTTTCTATTTCGTCCAGCAGCAGTACCGAATAAGGATGTCTTCTGATTTTTTCAGTAAGCTGTCCTCCCTCGTCAAAGCCGACATATCCGGGAGGCGAGCCTATAAGCTTGGAAACCGCGTGCTTTTCCATGTATTCCGACATATCAAGCCTTATAAGCGCATCCTCGTCACCGAACAGAGCTTCTGCTAGCGCGCGTGAAAGTTCCGTCTTCCCGACGCCTGTCGGCCCTAAGAATATGAACGAACCTACGGGGCGTTTTGGGTCCTTCAAGCCGGCTCTTGAACGCCTTATTGCCTTTGCAACCGCTGTGCAGGCTTCGTTCTGCCCTATTACCCTGCGATGCAGGGTATCCTCCAAATCCAGCAGCCTTTGCGCTTCGTCTTCGGTAAGCTTAACTACCGGTATATTCGTCCACTTGGATACAATTTCGGCAATTTCCATCTCACTTACTTCAGCTTCGCGCTGGCTCGTATCATCCTCCCAGGCCTTTTTCATTTCGGCTATCTGTTTTTCTATCCTTTTTTCCTCGTCGCGCAGCTCCGCCGCCTTCTCAAACTTCTGAAGCGTGATAGCCTGTTCTTTTTCCTTGCGAAGCTGCTCTTGCACCTCTTCCAGCTTTTTTATATCCGGCGGGGCTGTATAAAGCCCTAACCGGACTTTCGAGGCAGCCTCGTCCATTAAGTCAATGGCCTTATCAGGCAGGAATCTGTCCATAATATACCTTGCAGAAAGTTCAACTGCGGCTTTTAGCGCTTCATCGGTTATTTTTACCTTATGATGCGCTTCGTATCTGTCCCGCAGCCCCTTTAATATCTCTACTGTTTCCTCCAAAGTAGGCTCACCGACGGTTACCGGCTGAAAACGCCTTTCCAGCGCCGCATCCTTTTCTATATGTTTCCTGTATTCATCGAATGTAGTCGCGCCGACGACCTGTATTTCTCCTCTTGCAAGCGCCGGTTTTAGTATGCTTGCCGCATCCATAGCGCCTTCGGCTGCGCCCGCGCCCACAATAGTATGTATCTCGTCTATAAACAATATCACGTTGCGCGAGCCTTTTATATCCTTGAGTGCGTCTTTAAGCCTGTCCTCGAATTCGCCCCGGTATTTTGTGCCTGCTATCATTCCGGCCAAATCAAGCGCAACCACCCGCTTGTCTCTTAATAGTTCCGGTACGTTGCCGTCGGATATCCTCTGCGCTAAACCTTCCGCTATTGCCGATTTGCCTACCCCCGGTTCTCCGACAAGAACAGGGTTGTTCTTTGTCCGGCGCGATAAAATCTGAGTAATGCGCTCAATCTCCTGAGTACGTCCTATTACCGGGTCCAGCTCTCCGTCCCTTGCGGCCAAAGTCAAATCCCTGCCGTATTTATCGAGCTTGGGAGTTCTTTTATCTTTATTCTTGTTCAAATCTCCCTGAGAAGCTGCTTCGCCGGTCACATTATGTATACCTTTTTCTATTTCGTCGAAATCTGCGCCTAAATTATTGAGAATCTTAAACGCCACGCCCTCCTTCTCGCTTATAAGCGCCTTTAAAATATGCTCCGTGCCCACATAGTTCTGCCCGAACTGCTTAGAGAGCGTAATCGAAAGTTCGAGTATCTTTTTAGAGCGCGGCGTATATCCGAATCCCTGGGTGAACACAAAATCCCCGTGCCCGATAAGCTCCAGCACGTTTTTTGTAACAGAATCCTCGGTTATTCCGGACATACCGAGAAGATTGGCGGCCGCGCCGTCTTTTTCGCATATAAGCCCAAGCAGCAGATGCTCCGTACCCACATAGTTGTGACCGAGTTCCCGTGCTTTTTTTTCGGCAAAGCCTAAAGCGTTCTTCGCGCCTTCCGTAAACTTAACAAAAAAATCCATATCTTAAATCCTTTCCTGCTTATGCAAATATTTCTCTTAATATATCCGCCCGCACCGCGTCGCGCTCCTGCGGCTTTAACTGACCGCTTAAGCTGGCAATGGTTGCAGGCCTGGTATCCATCATTACCTTATAGAGCTGGCCGCTGGTAAACCCCGGCACTATACCTAGAGATACCCCGAGCGCCACGTCTGATATCAGCTTCTGTGCTTCAGTGTCGCCTATCCTGCGGGCATATTTTAGAATGCCTGCCGCGCGCCAGATTCTATCCTCGAGCGCCACACCCAGTGTGGAAAAAAGTTCTTTTCTGGTACCGCGTTCAAAGTCTATTACTTTTTTTGCCGTAGATGACAGCCGTGACAAAATCTCGTTTTCCGTAACTCCTAGCGTAACCTGATTGGAAATCTGGTAGAAAGCGCCGGACGCTGCGCTGCCTTCGCCGAAAGCCCCGCGTACCGTCATGCCGACTTTCCCTACAAGCGCGGCTATGCGCTGCATCCCCTTGGCTGCCGTTAAAGCGGGCAGATGCATCATCAAAGAAGCCCTAAGGCCTGTTCCTACATTGGTAGGACAGCTGGATAAAAACCCGAGTTTATCATCGAACGCATATTGTACGCCGCTGCCGAGCATATTGTCCAGCTTGTCCGCCAAATCGTATGTATTATTCAGCGACAGCCCGGAGCCTAAGC